>CAYWIH010000008.1:0-63128 GCA_964458305.1 uncultured bacterium
GGGGGTGATTGGCTCAGAGAAAGGTTGTCACCGTAAAGGGGGTCAGGGGTCAGTCGGTCTAGGTAGGGGGTCAGGGGTTCAAATATTTCATTTGTTTTAAATTTTAGTACAGACGTTACCATGGAACGTCCCTACTAAACCCTCTTGCCTTCTACTTAAATCGATCGCGAAAATCTTTGGTCTTTTCTGAGGGGGGTGTGGGTGTCAAAAACATAGGCAATATTTCTGACTAATAACCTACCGATCGGATTGATTTCGATTTCTTCTGGTTTGAGATTAAGTAACCCGTCTGCTGCTAAAGATTTTAGACTTTCTAATTCGGTAGCAAAATAGCGATCGAAGTTGTCGATATTATATTTTGCTTCTACTGCTTGTTTGTTGAGTTTAAAATTGCACATCAATTCTATAATGATGTCGCGGCGTAAAATATCGGTGGGGGTTAATTTTACTCCTTTGGCGATCGGGATTTTGTTTTCGTCGATCGCTTGATAATATTCTTTGAGATTTTTGTAATTTTGGATGTAGATATCGTCTAACATAGTTACCGATGTCACGCCAAAAGCAACTAATTCCGATTCTGGTTTGGTGGTATATCCTTGAAAATTGCGATGTAAAACGCCTTTTTCTTGGGCGATCGCCAGTTCGTCGTTTGGTTTGGCAAAGTGATCCATGCCGATAAATAGATACCCTCCTTTTGCTAATTCTTCGATCGTCATTTGGAAGATCGCTAATTTTTCTGCTGGTTGAGGTAAAGATTCTACGGGGAATTTTTTCTGTGCCGGTCTTAAAGTAGGTAAATAGGCAAAATTAAATAAAGCGATCCGATCGGGATTGAGTTTAATTACTTTTTGAATCGTATCTCTAAAGGTATCTAAATTTTGATAGGGTAAGCCGTAAATTAGATCGATATTTACGCTTTCAAAACCTGCTTCTCGCATCCAATTCATCGCGTCGAATAACATTTTTTCTGGTTGAACGCGATTGATTGCTTCTTGAACTTGCGGGTTAAAATCTTGAACGCCAAAACTGATGCGATTGAATCCCAAACTACGTAAAAATAAAACGTAATTTTTATCTAAATGTTCGGGATTTACTTCTAAAGATATTTCTGCATTTTCTTCAAAAGTATAATGTTCTTGAATTTTCTTCCACAAACTTTCGACTTGAGTAGCGTTTAAATAGTTTGGCGTACCGCCACCCCAGTGTAACTGATTTACTTTTCGATCGGGATCGATTAGGGGCGAAACTTTTTCTATTTCTTTAAAAACATAATCTAAATAAGGTGGTACTACCTTATCTTTTAGTTTAGTAATAATTGTATTGCAGCCGCAGTAATAACAAAGAGTTTCGCAAAATGGAATGTGAAAATAAAGAGAAATTGGTTTCTTTTTGAGGTTATTTCTGGCGATCGCTTCTTTGTAATCTACTTCGGTTACTTCTGGACTAAATTCTGTTGCTGGAGGGTAGCTGGTATAGCGAGGAATAGCTTTGTCGTATTTTTTTATTAACTCTGAGTTAAATTCTACTTTTTGTTTAATTTGCATTTTTATTACCTCTAATTTGGTTGAAACTCGCTCGATTAGTTCGGTTCGGTTGCCCGATCGCAGTTCTGATTGTCTTAATTTTAAAAATATCGAACATGATAGCTACTTCAGACAACAGACTTAATTTTCCCGCTCGCAATAAACAGGTCGATCCCTGCGGCGATCTCTTATTAATTATTCTGACTTTTTTGAGCCTAAATAACTGACAAGCGATCGCCAATTAACTCGGCTTTATTTGCTAGTTACCATTTCTTCTTGAGGGTTATTTTCAGTACTTCCGGGAGTAACTTTACTAACTATTTCTGCAAAAGTTTGTTCGTCTAAAGCTGCTTTTACTTCGTCTTCCAAACCGTGCATTGTATTCATATTAAGAGTGAATACTTTAATCGCTTCGTCGGCAATTTTTTGGGCTGTTTCTTCGTCTACTGGCAAAGAATTTAAAGCATTGCGATATCGATCCTTAAACGCTTTGATCGCTTCGATACTATTGAGAGCGTCGAACTCGTAGAATCTAGTGCCTTTATCTTCTGGTAAACTCATGTAAGAACGAGCTAGATTTTTTAAAGCTTGACCTCCAGAAAGATCCCCCATATAACGAACGTAAGAATGGGCTACTAATAAAGGTAAATCGTTACTTGCTACTTCACGAATGCGATCGACAAACTCTTTACATTCTGGAATCAGATTTATTTGTTCGCGCCAGTTTTCACCGTAATAAAATGTTAAATCTTCTTCTAAATTTTGGCGACGATCGATCTCAGGAAAATAAATTAAACCAATAACATCGTCATCTTTGTGACGCTGCAATTCTTCTTCCAAAGCACTGTAAATAAAATAAAGACAAGCTGTAAATTTCCGAAAAGTTTCTTGTTTGATAACTCCTTTTTGAAAGCATTTCATAAAAGCCGAGTTTTCTGCCATTGTATGGGCTTTTGCCGTGCTTGCCCGTAATTTACCAGCTAAATTAATATTCATCTCTCATTCCTCGTCGATATTGAATTTGATTTGCAGCGATTTCCCACCAGGGTAACAAAGTTAATAAAATGAATCTAGCGCGAACCCAGTTCGGCTCTTTGTAATATTTAAGCACTCTATGGATAAAAAAATAAAAATTGACAAAGATAGACAAAAAAATTTTTATTTTTTTACTTAACTTGCAACTTCAAAATTGGTGGTTAAGAGGGTGTAAAGGTTTAGCAACAAATACTAGTAAAAATAAGAAAATACCGATAACTTAAAAGAGAATAGATCGAAATAAAGACCTATGGTATCAACAGCCCCTCCAGTAAAGATCCAAGAACTCAGACCGGGTGTCAAGGCTCCGACTGAAGAAACAATCCTCACTCCTCGTTTTTACATTACAGACTTCGATAAGGTAGCCAATCTAGACTTATCATCGCAACAAGAAGAGCTAGAAGCAATGCTCGATCAAATGAGATCGGACTTAAACCGACATCATTTCGTTCGGACTGAAGAGTTTAACCAAACTTGGGATCATCTAGATCCTACCACGCGCGCAGCATTTATCGATTTTTTAGATCGCTCTTGCACTTCAGAATTTTCTGGCTTTCTTTTATTCAAAGAATTATCTCGCAAATTAAAAGGCCGCAACCCTTTACTTTCAGAGATGTTCCACCATCTTGCTAGAGACGAAGCACGTCATGCGGGATTTTTAAACAAAGCAATGGCCGATTTGGGTTTATCTCTTGATTTAGGATATTTAACCAAAAACCGCACTTATACATTCTTCAAACCAGAATGGGTCATTTATACCGTATATCTTTCGGAGAAAATCGGTTACTGGCGTTACATCACCATGTACCGTCATTTAGAAAAACATCCCGAACATAAATTTTATCCTCTGTTTAACTTCTTCGAAAGTTGGTGTCAAGACGAAAATCGTCACGGCGACATTTTCAACGCTCTAGTGCGATCGCAGCGTCAGATGTGGGATACTTGGAGCGGTAGACTTTGGGCCCGTTTCTTCTTACTCGCTGTCTTCGTAACCCATTCTTTAGCAGTAATGGAAAGAAGCGATTTTTACCACAGTCTCGGTTTAGATCCGACCGAATATGACATTCATATTATCCGCAAAACTAACGAAAGTGGCGGTAGAGCATTCCCAGTCATGTTAGATGTGGATCATCCCGAATTCTTCAAGCGCATTTATCGTTGCTCCGATCGCAATATCAAAATGCAAGAGATCGATGCTTCTGATGCTCCTAAATTCGTCAAATTCTTCCGCAAATTACCTTTAGTTGCTGGAGTTGCTGGCGACTTTTTACGCTTGTATCTTATCAAACCGATCGACGCTGAAGCTATGCGCGGTACTGTTCGCTAAGTTCTCAGTTTAATTCGATCCAAGTAAGATTTAACTCGTCTGTTTTTCAAGCAGGCGAGTATTTTTTTAAAATCTCGATAGAAACAATAAAAAATGAGCTGGTATCTTTAATAAGCAGTATTATGGTGGTAAATCCGGTAAAAAAAATGAGATGCGATTTAGATCTTAAAGGCACTCAGCTAGAATCTCAATTAAAAGCGATCGGAGCGGAGATCGGCGAGCTAGCCGAACAACATCAAGGAGATTGTAATTCCTTACTATCCCTGCTGCGTTATTTAGAATATTTACATCGAACTATTCGCGAAGATTTTTTCGAGCAGTCTTTACCCGATACTCGCCACGCTCTCTACGATTTTCTCAAACAAATAGACGAAACCGGAGGCTGGCCGTACATTGAAAGAATGAAATTACAAGATTTTGTCCTTAATTTACAAGAATTAACTGCCGAAGACGATCGGGCCGAAACTTAGATCGGACTTCAAGGTATGTATTGAAAAAGAACGTTAAAAAAACATTGATATGGTACGATAGGGCGATGGAGGAGTATTAAACTATTTCTCGATCGAACCGCCAAGATAAGATTCATTATTCTCATTTGGTTTCATGCCATTTACCATCAATCCGATTAAATTTGGGACAGATGGCTGGCGAGGTCTAATTGCTGCGGATTTCACTTTCGATCGCGTAGCAAAAGTAGCTCCGCTAGCCGCGCTAGTTTTAGCCGAAAATTACGGAAATTCAGTACAAAAAGATCGTCTGGTAATAGTAGGCTACGATCGCCGGTTTATGGCAGATGAATTTGCACGGGTAGCAGCAGAAGCAATCAAAGAAGCAGGTTTTGACGTACTGCTTGCCAATAATTATGCCCCCACACCAGCCTTGAGTTGGGCAGCTTTTTCAGAAAAGGCTTTAGGAGCGATCGTAATTACAGCTTCCCACAATCCAGCTTACTATTTAGGATTGAAAGTAAAAGGAGCTTTCGGAGGTTCGGTAGCTCCAGAAATAACCAAACAGATCGAAGCAAAAATATCCGCACCACTACCAGAAAGCCAATCTAGCGGCATTATCGAAAAATTCGATCCCTGGCCGGGTTATTGCAGCGAGTTGCGATCTAAAGTAAATATAGATGCAATTAAAATAGCGATCGCCCAACGGGAAATTAATATCTATGCCGATGTGATGCACGGTGCGGCCGCAACTGGTTTGCAGCGTTTGTTAGATTGCGAAATTAAAGAATTAAACGGCGATCGCGATCCCCTGTTTGGCGGCGGATCTCCAGAACCACTACCGCGCTACCTCTCTGACTTGTTCTTGACAATCAAAACCGCCGCTCAGATCGGCACCGGTCTTAGAATAGGGTTGGTGTTCGATGGCGATAGCGATCGCATTGCGGCTGTAGATGGGTTGGGAAATTTCTTGTCTTCGCAAATTTTGATCCCGATTTTAATCGAACATCTGGCTAAAAATCGCGGTTTTACCGGAGAAGTTGTCAAAACCGTGAGCGGCTCGGATCTGATCCCTAAAGTCGCTAAATATTACAATTGTTCGGTTTGCGAAACTCGGATCGGTTACAAATATATCGCCGATCGAATGTTAAGTAACGAAGTGTTAATCGGCGGCGAAGAATCGGGAGGAGTAGGCTACGGCAATCATATCCCAGAACGAGATGCCCTCTTATCGGCTCTTTACCTGCTCGAGGCGATCGTGGCCAGTAAAAAAGATTTACGACAACTCTACAAGCAATTACAAGAAGTAACTAATTTTACTTCCGCTTACAATAGAATCGATTTACCCCTAGCAACCATGAAAGTGCGCGATCGACTCATAGAGCGTCTTAAAAACGACAGACCCACCAAAATAGCTGGTTTGGAGGTCATAGACTGTCTGTCGCTCGACGGTTACAAGTTTCGTTTGAGCGATAATAGTTGGTTATTAATTCGCTTTAGCGGTACAGAACCAGTATTGCGTTTGTATTGCGAAGCTGCTACGGATGCTAAAGTTACTAAAACTCTCAACTGGGCTAAAAATTGGGCTAATGCTGGATGAAAGAATTAATCGTTGCTACGGGCAACCCAGGTAAATTAGCGGAAATGCAAGCATATTTGCGAGATCTGCCGCTCGAGCTGCAATTAAAACCCCCAGAAATTGAAATAGAAGAGACGGGGCAGACTTTTAGGGAAAATGCGATCTTAAAAGCCGTTACGGTGGCTAAAGCTACGGGAAAAAATGCGATCGCCGATGATTCTGGTTTGAGGGTTGATGCTTTAAATGGCGCACCCGGGATCTATTCGGCTCGTTATGGCAATACCGATCGAGAGCGGATCGCAAGGTTATTAAGGGAATTAGGAGACAACCCCAATAGAGCGGCCGAATTTGTCTGTGCTGTGGCGATCGCCGCTCCTGATGGCTCGATCTTGGTGGAAACTGAGGGGAAATGTCAAGGAGAAATTCTCTACAGTGCTAGGGGTGATGGTGGTTTTGGTTACGATCCTATTTTTTATGTTCTTGCAGCAAAGCAAACTTTTGCCGAAATGCGATCGGAGTTCAAAAGAAAAATTAGCCATCGCGGTCAAGCATTTGCCAAGTTGATGCCTTTAATTAGATCGATCGAGCTTTAAATGAAACAAATTTTTATAAAATTATCTAGTAGATTTTTACAGCTTTTAGCCCATTTAATTCATATTTTATTCGGAACTAGCGGCGGCAAATTAGCTAAATTTTTACCAAAAAATCAAAAATATATCCTCAACAATTATTGCGGTAAATTTACTTTTCATATCGATACTTATTATCAGATGGAATCTATTGTTTGGTTGAGCGGGATTTATGAAGTAACTACTACCAAGTTTTTAGAAAAAGTAATTAAAGCCGGGGATATATTTATCGATATAGGTGCTAATTGCGGCGCGTTAACAATGGTTGCTGCGAGTGTAATTGGTAAGGGAAAAATTTACGCTTTCGAACCTAATCCTCGAGTCTATTCGCGCTTGCAAAAAAATCTAGATTCTAATCCAAAAATCGAGGCTAAAGTTAAAGCTTTTCCTTGGGGAGTTGGCGCGCAAAACTGCGAACTATTCTTATCTGAAGATAGTATTTATCCTGGTAATAGTTGTATTTCATCTCAGGATTGCCAACAAAAAATAACTGTAAAAGTTGTTGCCTTAGATGATTGGGCTGAGGCAGAAAAAATAGAGCGAATAGATGTAATTAAAATAGATGTAGAAGGAATGGAATATGAAGTTTTACAAGGCAGCCGAGCGATTTTAGAAAAATATCATCCGCTGGTTTATTTTGAAAGTATTTCTGATTTTTTAAAGGCTAAAAACCATTCAATGCAGACAATTTATCAATTTTTATCTAGTTTAGATTATCAAATTGTCGATCCGCAAAAACCCGAGCGAGCGATTCCTGTTTCCGGCCCTTATCCACCAAATTCTTTAGCCATTCACCACAGTAAAAGATCGAGATTGTAAGAATGAGGATTGAGTTGCGATCGGCTCGATCCTCACGATCCTCTATACTGCTTCTAAATCTTTTTCTCCGGTTCTAATTCTGACAATTCGATCGACTGGAGAAATGAAGATCTTACCGTCGCCAATTTCTCCGGTACGAGCGGCTGAGATAATTTTTTCGACGACCATATCAACTTGAATATCTTCGACAACAATTTCTATTTTAAGTTTTTGTAAAAATTCCACCGTGTATTCAGAACCGCGATAACGCTCTGTCTGTCCTTTTTGCCGTCCAAAACCTCTTACTTCTGAAACGGTCATACCTACTATTCCAGCATTAACTAAGGCAATTTTAACGTCATCTAGTTTGAAGGGTCTGATAATTGCTTCTACTTTTTTCAAGCTCATAAGTCCTTATCGTTACTATCTAACTTATTTTCTACTTCTTCGTTTTCGATCGGGATATTCTTTATATTTTTGTTAATCATCCAAATGAGATCTAAGCTCTTAGCAATCGATCGGTAGATTAGTATGGCGTTTAATCTTTTATTGGTGAAATTTGACGATCGCACGACTAAAATACGGTTAAAATCCTTAAATAGATCGAACCACTTTTGAGAGAATGTCAATATTTTGATATATTTTTTAGATT
This sequence comes from uncultured bacterium, assembly GCA_964458305.1. Classification (GTDB taxonomy): domain Bacteria; phylum Cyanobacteriota; class Cyanobacteriia; order Cyanobacteriales; family JASJDA01; genus JASJDA01. The sequence continues at coordinate 7,990 of CAYWIH010000008.1, forward strand.
TTTAATAATTTTCTCGGGCGATCGCAATAAATCTTAAAATTATCTGAAGTTTATGATTCGAGCCAATTCAACAAAGCTGCTGGCAAGTCTTGTCGCACTCTAGCAGTGGGATCGATACAAACGTGTTTGGTATTAGCAATAGCTGCAGATTCTCGATCGGACTGGGCCAAAAAGATAGCATAAGCAATTTCGAATTCACTATCTTTTAAAAGTTGAGGCTTTAAATTAATTAATAATTTATCTCCAGCAAATAGAGGACGAAAAAAACTGATGTTAGCTTTGACGATGGGAACTGCAGTATTAGAATCCCTAAAAAACTTTTTGAGATCGATACCAGCTAACAATAAAGATTCTTCGTATGCTTCGTGACAGATAGAGAGAAGTTTAGCAAAAAAAACTACTCCAGCAGCATCGGTATCTTCTAAGCGAACGGTACGATAATAATTAAAATTCATGGAAAATAAAGGAGACGAGCGAACCATCTCCTTGATACTTTACTTCGATCGGATTTTTATGATTCTTTTTTGCGATCGCTGCTGGAACTATCGTCGGGTGTTTGACCGAATAATTGTTCTAATTCGGTTTGTTCTTCGCTCAAAATAGATTTGTTTGCTTCAATTTTAGAATCTTCGGGTAATTGAAAATCTTCAGATAATTGAGCCAGCAAATCTCCAGAATCAACCGATCGATCGGATTTATTTTTTGGTTCTTCCACCATCATATCTTCTAGTTCGTCGGCCAACTCGCTCGGTAAATCGTCATAATCTAATTCTTTGACTTGAGAACTAGATTTTTTAATTGAAGAATCTTCTCCGACAATATCGTCTAATTCCATCGCCAACTCGTCAGGAAATTCTTCGGCTTCTTGTTGTTGTTGCTGTTGTCGGGGTTTTAAAGGGCCTTCTGGGGGCAGATCTGAAGTTGTTTCTTGTCGGGGTTTTAAAGGGCCTTCTGGGGGTAGATCTGATGTTGTTTGCTGTTGTTGGGGACTCTCAAAATTATCTTCAGTTTGTAGTGTTTTAGAAAATTGAGTTAGAGCTTCATCAAATTCATTTTCTTCGTTTAGAGAATTAGCTTTATCTTTTGGAGAAGATTGTTGTTTGCTTAAAGGAGGAACGTTATCTAATAAATCTTCTAATCCTACTTGTTCTCCACCAGCTTTACTAACAAACATTTCCGATTGTTCGTCTAAAGATTCTAGTGCTTGATTCCATTCTTGACGTTGTTCGTCGGATAATTTTAATTGAGTTTGTAAGGTTTGATTTTGCTGTTGTAATTCTTGCAATTGGTTTTTCAAACCGCTATTTTTCTCTTGTAACTGGTGCAGTTGTCCGACTAAAGAATCGTATTCCTCTTCGTTTTCTGGTTGAGGTTGCTCGAGTTGGGGTAAATCTGGTTCGATAGTTTCGGGAGGTATATTTTTGTTAGTAGCCGGCTGAGGTGTTTCTGGAATGAAATTGTTCGGTATAGTTTCCCTTGGCAACTCTCGATCGGAAACTGGGTTAGCGACTTGTGGTGAAGAAGGTCGTTGTTGTTCGGGTAATGCTTTTCTGGGTGGTACCGAAGCGATCGCTTTTCTTGAAGGTTTAGCAGAATTCGATCGATTTTGAATTTTTTCTTTGACTTTATCAATATTACTTTTTACTTGATAAGAGGCTTCAACTATACCGCTTTCAAATTTTTCTTGTAAATCTTCTCTTTTGACTACCCACGTAGCAGCGACACTAGATACGACTGCTGCTAGACCCATTTTGCTGACATCTTTCCAATTTTCATGTACCACCAATCCGAAAACCAGACCGCAAGTACATGAAGTTGCACATAAGTATATTAGTTGTTTAAGTTTTACCGATTCCATTTGACACTCGTAATTATAAAATAATTTATGATAAAAGAAGTTTTACCTAGCCAATAGCTTAGCAGAGCGATCGCTCGGTGGCTCTGATATTTTAATTGTTGCTAAATTTTTATTTACATTATTTTAAACTGCTCTTGTCTGGGATCGAATTACTATGTTAATTGAGCAATAGTATAGTCGATAAATTGTTGTGCGGTTCGACCCGATCTGCCATTATGATGCATCGCCCATTGTTTTGCTCCTCTTATTAGTTCTTCTTCCTCAATTTTAAGCTCTGCTCTTGCTGCTAAATGACGCACGATGTTTAAATATGTTTCGAGATCGGGGGGTGAAAAGGTCAAACTCAAGCCAAAGCGATCGCTAAAGGATAGTTTTTCTTGCATCGTATCTAAAGCATGAATTTCTTCTTGTTGTGCTGGTGAGGGTCGATCTCCAAAAAATTCTCTAACTAAATGCCTTCGATTTGAAGTAGCATAAATTACCATATTTTTGGGTTTGGCGATTAGGCTTCCTTCTAATATTACTTTCAATGCTTTAAATTTATCGTCATCTTCTTCAAAGGATAAATCGTCTACAAAGATAATGAATTTTTGCGGGACTTCTCGCAACTTTTCGATAATTTGTGGTAGGTTATATAGCTCCGATTTGCTAACTTCTATCAGTCTCAAACCGCGATCGCCGTATTTGGTTAATAAACTTTTAACTAAAGAGGATTTTCCCGTTCCCCTACTGCCATATAATAAAACGTTTAAGGCACGATAACCTTGAAGTAATGCTTCGGTATTTTTAATAATGGCTTGTTTTTGAGTTTCGTAACCTGTTAAGGATTCTATTTCGATCGGATCGGGGCGATCGATGCCTTGTAGTTCTCCTTGTTGCCAAGCAAAAGCGCGATATTTAGCAAAGATTCCCGTACCTTTTTCTCGGTAATAATTCCCTAGTTCTTCGAGGGAGTTTTCCCAGTTTTTTGTTACTTCTAAAAAAGAGCGATCGCTTTGGTTTTCCACATCCCAAGTTACTATATTTTTGGGTTTTTCTAAAATATTTTCGAGCCAATTTTGAATGGTGGCTGCTTGACAATTGTAAACTATTTGCAGATTTTTTAAGTCGTGTTTGGCAGCAGCAACTAGGGAGGGATTTAATTTGTCTGGGGTTTGTTTTTGAACTTGTTGGCTGAAAGGATTGTCGTCTTGTAAAATTTGAATTATTAAAAATTTTTGCCAGCTTAGCCGATTGGCGGCCATTATTTTAAACCATTTTCCATAAGCGCGATCGCAGTTAAAATCAAACCCATTTTTTTCTTTTTTGTCTTTAATTTTTGTCAGGCAAATAGTTTGCAAAAGTTCTTTAAAAGTTATACCTATTTCATTTTCAAATACGGATTGATATAAAAGAAGAGAATTTATTTTTTCGAGAATTAATTGCGGTTTTAGTTCGCTATTTTTTTTCATAAATTTAGATCTATTTATAAAACATTATCGGTTTATTTATATATTTTAATTTTTGTAAATCTCTGTTTTAAAAAATCTTATTTAACGGCGAGGCAAAACAGAAGATTCGTGTTTGGCAAAACTATATTTATTAGACCAGGTTTTTATTTCTTCGAGAAACCATTCTCGCTCGTTTTTTGCTATTTTTGCTAAATCGTAAACTCCATCTTCGGTATTGAGGGTAATTTTTTTATACAATCTAACAATTCCTGGTAAAATTTCTTGATAAGGTTCGATGCTAAAATTCAAAATTTTAGGATATTGAAATTTTTTCACAGAAAGAGTGATGCCAAAGATATATTTTTCCACAGATAATTTTTCTGCAGACAAATAGATTTTAGTTCCTTCAAAAACAAATATCAAAGCATAAACAATTAAAATTGGGGCTATAATTGCCAGCCAAAAAATATAATTTACCGCCAAGTTAAAAACAAATATCTGCTTGAAAATAATTAATTTTACTAAAATCAAAGCCAGCAAAACAGCGTAATCGCGCCAGCCAATCACGTGACTGTTGGGAATATTAATTTTTAAACCTCTTTTAGTTTTATTAACTTCAATCTTCGATCGCTCGGCTCGATCGCGAGAATTTGTAGAGGGAGATTTTTTAAATAAAAGAGCTTTTTTGGCTTCGGTTGCAGTTTGAAAACGTCGTTGGGGATCGACATCGGTCATTTTTTCGAGCCATTTGACAAAATTTTTATCTAAATTAACGCGATCGGCAAATTCGAGATGAGATCCAGACTGAGGTAAATCTGCCGGAGTAATTCCGGTTACTAAATGAATTATAGTCGCGCCTAAAGCGTAAAGATCTGAAGCGGGAAGGGGCTTTCCTAAAAATTGTTCGACAGGAGTATAACCTTTACCGCCGATCGTATTGAAGCATACTCCTCGAGCCGCAGCAGTAGATTCGATAATGCCGAAACCGATTAAATAAATCTTACCATCCTCTCCTAAAATCAAATTAGAGGGCTTAATACCGAGATGAAGGACTTGAGGGTTCAGTTGATGGAGGTAAGTCAAAATATCGAGTATTTCCAGGGCAAAAGAGATTAATTGTTTTTCAGAGAATTTTTGGCCGGCCTCGAGCAACTCAAACAAAGAAGGCCCTTGAATATATTCTTGAACCAATACGAACCAGATTACACCACCCCCAGCATAGGTATCGATATCGAAATAATCGATGTATTTGAGAATTTGAGGATGTTCTAGAGTTCTTAAGACTCTAGCTTCTTGTTTGAATAGTTTTAATTGTTCTGCAGAAGTACCCGGGCTTAAAGCTAACATTCGCAAACGAACTTTTTGTTGGGATACCGAATCTATCGCCAACCAAGTTTGTCGATCGCTAGTAGGAATTATTAATTGTCTTTCTAATTGGTAACGATCCTCAATTTTTTCTTTTTCTTCAAACACACTTAACGCCTCATTGCTCGCTCGTTGCATTGTATCTTTCTTCTCGCATAAAACCCACTGCTATTTTCGAGTTTCAATCGGATCTAATTTGATTCCACTCTTTAGCCGCATCTTCGATCGCCTTTTCGACAGTTTTTTGTTTTAGCATCGCACTTTGAAGGTTTTCGTAGATGATTTTTTGGAGTAAATTGAGATTTTTTCTCGGTTTAATTAGTACTTTGGCATCTTTTATCTGAGAAGCACTCACTTTCATGGCTGCTTCTACTGGAGAAATTGTCGTTCCATCGTTTAATTCTGCAAGATATCGATCGATTCCTGCCACTGTCGAGGGTAATACTTTTGCTGCTTTGGCAAAAGCGACTTGATTTTCGGTATTAGTTACGTATAGGGCAAATTCGAGGGCTTTATCGGGCTGGTCGGTGCTGCGAGGAATGGCTAAATTCATCACCGCGACATTTTTCAATCGAGTCGGGCCCGTAATTTGAGGTGCTGAGGCCGATACTTTAGCGATCGAGGGGGCAGAAATAGCGATCGATTCTAAAAATTCGGCCCCCGAAGCCAGTATTGCCGTTTCTCCTGCTTGATAGAGTTGTATGCCGTAGCGGTGTCCCTGGGTTAATACTTCTCTTGGTAAAAGTTCTTGCTGGTACAAATCTACCCAATAGCGAAATGCGGCAATGCCTTCTTTGCTGTTAAATGCTGCCTTGCCTTCTTCATCGACTAATTCGACTCCCATTTGTACGAAAGATTCTAATACTTCGCTAGAATCTCCGGGTACGAAAGTAATAAAAAAGGCATATTTGCCAGTTTCTTGTTTAATTTTAGCAGCAATTTCAGCCAATTCTTGATAAGTTTGTGGCGGTTTTTTAATCTTTGCTTTTTGCAATAAATCTTGATTATAAATTGTTATTCGTGTTGTTAAATACCAAGGAACTGCAAAAATTGACTCTTCACATTTTTGTTGCAAACAAAGTTTAATAGTGCTGGCTTCCCAAATATTTGTTAAGTATTTTTTCTGAATATTTTCTGGTACTTTTTCTGCCAGGTTTAACCAGGCTTTGCGCTGAGCTAATTGGGAGGCAAAATTAGGATTTAAATTGACTACGTCTGGAGCAGTTCCTGCGGCTACTGAGGTAAGTATTTTACTTTTCATATCCCCCCAAGGAACGTCGAGCCAGCGAATTTTATTATTTGTATCCTTAGCTTCAAAATCCGATATCAATTCAGAAAAATATTCTGTAAAATCTGGTTTTAGTTGCATCGTCCAGAACTCTATTTCGTTATCTGGTTTACTAGAACAGCTATTAAGAGCCAATGACAAGAGAAGGAATATTGTAGAAATGCTGAGAACTTTGACTTTTGTTATTCTTTTCATTGCTAAAATCTTGAGATAATGCATACTTTTAATGGAATCTAAATTAATGAGTGAAACATCGAAAAATGTTTGATAGAAAACATACAACTAATCGCTCTGTTTCCAGGTAAAGTTAATAGCTAATGACAAATCAAATCCAGCAAATTTGTTATTATTACTCCCTCTATTATAATTCTGTTTGTGGGGAAAAATGTTAAACAACCTCTTTTCCAAATCAAGCCAAGGAATTGGCATTGAAATTACTCCAGCCAAGCTCAATATCGTCCAACTAAGCAAACAAAAAGACAACTACAAATTAGTCAATAATGTAACAGCAGAGCTACCAGAAGGGCTATTTCAGGAAGGAAAAATTACCGAACCTGCGGCGATCGCAGAAACGATAGTTTCGACCTTAAAAGAACATAAAATTAAAGCCACAAATGTCGCTACTGCCGTGCCGATGCGGGATGCAATTATCCGCATAATTCCCATTCCTCAAGAATTAGACGAGGAAGAAATGCGAGACATGATTTTGAATCACGAAGCAGCATTATACTTGCCCTATCCTCGAGAAGAAGTAGATATAGATTACCAAAAACTGGGCTACTTTCAAGATGAAGATGGGATCGATAAAGTTCAAGTCTTGTTAGTGGCAACACGCAAAGAAGTAACCGATCTGTACTTAGATATTTTCCAACAAGCTCAATTGAAGATAGACGTGCTAGAAATCAGCAGTTTTGCCTTAATTAGAGCGATCGAAGATCAATTGACCCAATTTGCCCCTAACGAAGCAGTGGTGTTAGTAGATATAGAATTCGACAGCACCGAAATCGCGATCGTAGTTGAAGGAGTGCCACAATTTTCTCGCAACGTACCGATCGGAGCGTATCAAATGCAGAACGCGCTCTCATCGGCAATGAATTTACCTCCTTCGCGAGACATTCAACAGTTACAAGAAATGACGATTATTAATGTCTCTTCGGAGGATTTAGCCACAGGTTTGACCTCGATCAATCCGGGAATGGCAGCTTTGTTAAAAGTATTGGCAGAATTAGTCGATGAATTGCGTCGCTCGATTAATTTTTATCTCAACCAGAGAGGAGATATAGAAGTAGCGCAACTATTGCTAGCCGGGCCGGGAGGAGGAATCGGGCAAATAGATGAATTTTTTACTCAACGTTTGGGAGTTCCCGCATCGGCGATCGACCCGATTTCTTCACTATCTTTGGATATAAAACAAGAAATTCCCGCAGTAGAAAGACCCGGATTGGGTGTCGTACTGGGTTTAGGAATGCGAGAGGTATAAACTGATGTATAACCTAAATATTAATTTTCTCAAAGATCGTCAAGAAGAAGAACCCCTAGTTGCGAGCAAAAGTACTCAAGTAGGAGGAGCAACCGGAAGCCAGTCGAACGTACCGATGATTGTTGGTGGTTTGATAATGCTGTTGCTGCCAGCTTTAGCCTTTGGATATTCTTTGAAACTGGCCCAACAAAACGAAAAAATCCAAGCTGAAAATCAACAACTCGACAGTCAAATAGCCCAGGCTAAAGCAGAAACTCAGGCGATCGACCAAAGAAGACAACTATTAAACAACGTCCAAGCTGAAAATAGGGCTTTAGTGAGTGTTTTTACCCAAATTACACCCTGGTCGGCAGTTTTCCAAGACATCAGCGATCGAATTCCCACTGGGGTACAAATCGAGTCGATCGAAGAAACATCTGATGGAGGCCCGGTCAACCTACAAATTAAGGGATATGCCACTACTCAGGGTGCGGTGAATGATTTTTTATTAACCCTGCAAGAATCTAAATTCTTAGCAACTAATAAAACTCAAATCGAGGACACTAGAGCAGTTAATAATGCCATTCAAATTGAGACTTCTAGAGAAGACCTCGATCTCGAAGAACTTGGCATCAGACCGCCAGAGCTAGTCCAATATACCATTAAGACTCAGCTTAACAATACCCCAGCTTCCCAATTAATTGAAGAATTATCTCGCAAAGGATCTGTGGGAATAGTTAGAAGAATTAGAACATTAGAAGAAAAAGGGATTCCAGTAAAATGACTTATATCCAAAAGTTTGCCCCCGAAGACGAGTCGGATTTTGAGCCAGAATATCCCACAGCTTTTGGCATCACTTTTACACCTATAGTTACCGGTATCCTCTTTACCCTGATCGGTTTGGGTGTAGCGGGTTGGTTGTGGACATCGCGAGTTCAAACCCTGCAAACAGAAAATACTAAGCTCAGGCAGGACAGAACTGCCAAACAACAAGAACTCGATCGAGCTAAAAATACTGATGTCGAGAAAGCTCTAGCAGAATTAAACCAACAAATCGAACGAGAACAAAAACTAAAAACAGAAATCTTAGGTTTGTTTTCCGACCAACAAACATTTGACACTCTCTTGTTAGATATTAATAACTTAGTTACTTTTCAAGGGGCAAAATTAACAAGTTACAGGATCGAAGAAGCAGAACCAACCGTAATCGCAGATGGTTCTTTAGGCCCTTTAGTCAATGGTAAATTAAAGCGTCAGACCGTTAGCTTGGAGATGGAAGGAGATTTTGACGAAATAGAGAATATTTTGCGAGATATCGAGCGTTTGCAGACTTTATTGCTCGTTGAGAATCTCGATTCGAGACAAACAGAACAGCAAATATATCTTTTTGATGGTGTTAGTTTTAGTCCTCAAAATAACCCCAAACTGAAAACTACCATGACACTGAAGGTTTTATTACCCCTAACACCGGTGGAGAAAAAGGCGCAAGAAGCAGCAGCCGAAGCAGCCGAAAACCAGAACCAATAGGGCAAAAATCTAACAACTTAAACTGAAAAGAGGAAAGAACCGTGAGAAAATCAAATCAGCATCGCCAACGGACTCGATCGAAAGGGTTAAGAATAGTTGCCGGAGCAGCCGGAATCCTCTTAGCCACCCAATCTATTTCCTTTGCCGGAATCAAACAGCAAAAGGAAGTTAAAGAGGACAAAAGAACTTCTCAAACCTTTTTGCTAGCTCAAAGCGAGCCTAACGTACTAGTTCCCAATCCAGAAATTTTAATCGATGGGAAACCAAACCACACTACCAACCCCCGTCCGCAATTTTTGCCTAGAGCAGTAGCTCCACCAGTAGGAGATATTGCTATTTCTACTATCAATGCTTCTCCTGTCAATCTCAATTTAAGTACTCATGCTGTCGTACCCCGTTTAGTCTTAAGAGAAGCCCCAGTCAGGGAAGTTTTGGGCTTATTAGCTCGAGCTGCTGGTTTAAACTTGGTTTTCACTACTGAGGGCGGAGACGCTCAAGCAACCCAACAACAAGCCGAGCAAACTATTTCTTTAGATTTAGAAAACGAGCCGGTTGAAGATGTTTTTAACTCGGTGCTGCTAGTTTCTGGTTTAACTGCCAACCGTCGCGGCAATACCATCTACGTAGGGGCTAGATTGCCAGATTCGGCTCGCGATCTTGTCACCCGCACTTTACGAGTCAATCAAGTATCTGCTTCTAGTGCTTCTGCATTTCTAGCTTCTCAAGGGGCGCAAGTAGAGCGTTTAATTACTCCAGTTAGAGAAATTGTCGATCCTGTTACTAATAGAATCGTGCAAAGAGTAACAGAACCAGCACAGTTACAAACATTAACAATTACCAACGACGAAGATTCGATCGCTCCTTTACTTTTAAATGGCTTAAAAGTATCTACCGACGATCGCCTTAATTTAGTAACTTTAGTCGGCTCTCCCCGCCAAGTAGAAATTGCTTCTTCTTTTATCACCCAACTCGATGCTCGTCAGCGTCAGGTAGCGGTTAACGTTAAAGTTGTCGATATCAATCTCAATAATAGAGATTTCTACAATAGTAGTTTCTCTTTCGGGATTGGAGATACTGTTTTCAACCAAAACCAAGGAGAAGGCATTGTTAATTTTGGAACTGGTTTGCCTACCCAGAGATTTGTCGCCACTATTCAATCGGAAGTAACTAACGGTAACGCCAAAATTCTGACCGATCCTACCTTAGTAATTCAAGAAGGACAGGAAGCCACAGTTAAATTAGCTCAAAATATTGTTACTAATTTTTCTAGTGAAGTAGCTCCAGATACTGGAGTAGTAACTACCGAAGCAGAAATTGAAGAAGTCGGTTTAATTCTGCAAATTAATGTCGAGCGCATCGACGATAACGGGTATATTAGCTTATCCGTAGCTCCTACTGTTAGCTCTCCTGGTGCAGATTTTCAGCTCAGTACTTCTGGCTTTGGTGCTCCCAATACAATTAACTTAATCACCAAGCGAGAATTAAGTTCTGGATTAGTTCGCTTGCGAGATTCTCAAACTTTAGTTTTATCGGGTATCATCCAAGAGATCGAACGAAATACAATCTCTAAAGTTCCTATTTTCGGCGATTTACCTATCCTCGGTGCTTTATTTAGAAGAACCGATCGACAAAACGAACGAGCTGAAGTCGTTGTTTTAGTAACTCCCCAAATTCTCGACGATTCCGATCGCTCTAATTTCGGCTACCAATATACTCCCGGCAGAGATGTCCGCCGCATGTTACAAAAAAGAGGATTCCCCGTTCAGGGTTATCAATAAGGTTTAGTACAGAAGTTTCATCGCTTCTTTTGATTCTTACTCAATCTCCTTTAAAGCTGCAATTGCGATCGCTTGGGGTAAGATGCGATGTTCTTCGATTTGTACTCTGGCATGAAGGGTTTCGGGAGTATCTTCGGCTAATACTGGTACGGCGGCTTGAATTAAAATCGGGCCGCTATCTACTTCTAAATTAACTATATGAACCGTACAACCAGTAATTTTTACTTTGGCAGCTATTGCTTTTTCTATGGCGTTAATGCCGCGAAAACTGGGCAGCAAACTGGGATGAATGTTTATTACTCGATCGGGAAATGCTTCTAGTAAAATTTCTGTGGCTACTCGCATCCATCCAGCCATCACTACCCAATCTATTTCGTATTTTTTGAGGGTTTCGACGATAGCTCGATCGAATTCTTGACGTTTTTTATATTCTTTGTGATTTATTAATACTGCTGGTACTTGCCAATTTTCAGCGCGCGATCGCACTTTGGCTGAAGGATTGTTATATATCAATACTTTAATTTCGGCATTTAATCGTTTTTCTTCGATCGCTTTGGCAACTGCTTCGAAGTTACTCCCATTCCCAGATGCCATTATTGCTAGTTTGATTGTTTTTTTTATTTGTAGTTCCTCGGGCGATCGCACTGGTGATATTAGGTTTGCTGTGGTTTGCTTTGGCTCGAGGTCGGAAGTTTTCGCCATAAATACTCAAGGATGTATCGCAATTATACAAGCTTACTATTGTTAATTTTCAATCGCAGATGATAATAATAGTCTTTTTAAGATCGATCTCGACCTTTTAAAAACTATTGCGCCCAGAAATTAGTATTTTTGTCTGGCTCTCGAGGGGTTGAAAAAACTATTGCGCCCGGAAATTAGTATTTTTGTCTGGCTCTCGAGGGTTGAAAAAACTATTGCGCCCGGAAACTAGTATTTTTGTCAAAAATAGTCTAATCTTCCCAGAGCAAAAAACTAATTAAATAATTAATAATTTGAGGAGTGAGGAAATTAATTCTTTAAAATTAAAGTATATGTAGAAAGTTGGAAAAAGTGGTGACGAACAAAAATTTACTACTAACCCTAACGATCGGCTTAACTTTAGGAATTAGTTCTTGTAGTTCCGTACAAACAAATATGTCTCGAACTTTTGCCGATTGGACTAATAGAGAAGCATATATTAAGTGTTATTCTGGAGGCAAATTAATTTTTGATAGCGAATCAGACGGGAAAGTATTTTCTGAAAAAGATTCTGACGGTTATGTTTTTATCGATAAAAAAGATGGCAAACTAAAAGAAGTTTCTGGCGATTGTATCGTTAATTATAAATAAGCGAATATACGTTAATTAATTATTAGTGATTTAGATAAAATAAGAGATTTTTTATTTATTGCGATCGGTTTCGGCTATTTTCATAACTTCAGTTAAATTTGGGCAATAAGTTTCTAAGTTAAAAGTAGCTGGATTGACTGGATCTTGATAAGTAAAATGGCGATAATCGAGGCTAAATCGACTCCAATCGTCCATTTGAATGCGAAAAACATTAATAAAAAAGTTCGCCAACCAAATCGATAACCGAATGCGAAAATAGATTTTTTTATTGAGATAATTACAAATTTCTTCTACTGCTCGATCGACCGTAATTGCAGCATTACCTAATACTATTTTTGTAATTTCATTTGCGGATGAATGTTCGGGAGGATGTTCGATTAAATATAATATTACTAAAGCAATATCTCGGGCGTGGATAAAATGAAAACTACCGTCAGCTTTTAACCAGCGAATTAAATCGATCCATTTAACTACTTCTGGCAAACCTCCAGAAATATGAGAGAGGGGTTTGTTTTTATCTCCTCCCAGCACTAAAGTCGGAAAAACTACTGTGATTTTTGGGGCTATATTTAATTTAGATAATTCCTCGAAACATTCGTATTTAGTGCTAATGTAGTCCGTGCCGTATTTGCTGGCTTCTGGTAATAATTGATTTTGGCGATCGAGAATGCTAGCAGTAGAAAAATAGATTATTTGTTGACAAACTTGAGGGGAAAGTAACTCGATTAATTCGATGGTTTTATTAATATTAATTTCTCGCGATTCTGCTTCTCCACCCCAAGCAGTGGCGGCTAAAATTGCCGTGTCAATAGTTTGCAATAAATCTTTATGTCGGGCGATATCCCGGAGATCTCCGGTGAGGATATTAACTCGATCGCAATTTTGAAGATTGATTTTTAATCGATCGGGATTTCTAAGTAAAAGAAATAATTCGTGTTCGGTCGATTCGATTAAGGCTTCTGTTAGGTAATGACCGATACAACCGCTAGCACCCGTTAAAAAAATTCGCATTGCATTATTTATTAAATGTTAGAGGAGAAAGTAGAAAGTCGATCGCGATAAAAAAATACAAGGCGATCGGTACACCTTGTATTGTTACTTAGACTTATTTACTGAGAAAAAAAACTTACAAAGTCTTTTTAATCTAGCAGTTCTTAAGCAAGAGAAGTAAATACAGATAGCGAGCCAAAAGCAATCACATCCGATCTGCCGTCACCGTTAAGATCTGCTAGTTCGCTAAAAGGCTTGGCCTAAATTGGTCGTCCTTCGTTAAATCCAAACTCAATATAGTGGATCGTTGCAGCATTTAAATCATTGCCAAAAGCCGCTTGCAGATCTGGATTATTACTCAAGTAAGAATTAGGATTGAAACTGTCTGTCGCTCTTCCTTCGTTAAATCCAAACTGAATGTAGTGTATGTTTGCGTCATTTAATATTACATCCAATCTTTGATTGCCAAAAACTGGAATTAAATCTGTGTTAGACGCAAGGTATCGAGCTTCATCAAAAAGGTCTAAAGGCCTTCCTTCGGTGAATCCCGATTCAATATACTGTTGAGTCGCATTGTTTAAAGCAATGTCTATTGGCTGAACATTATTGCCGAAAGCAGAGATTAAGTCTGGATAGGAAGCAAGATATGCAGTTTCGTTAAATATATCTAAGGGTCTTCCTTCATTTATTCCAAATTGATTGTACTGAACTTCTGCTGCTTCTAAAGCTCCATCGAAAGGAAGACCACCAAAAGCTTGAATTAAATCATCATTAGAAGCAAGATATTGAACGAGATCGATTCTACCTTCATTAAATCCCGATTCAATATACTGTTGAGTTGCTGCATTTAAATTATTGCCGAATGCAGCAGCTAAATCGGGGTAACTAGTTAAGTACGAACTTGGATTAAAAGTGGTTACAGGTCTTCCTTCATTAAATCCAAACTGAATAAAGTGTTGAGTTGCCGCACTTAAAGCTTCATCGAAAGGAAGATTTCCAAAAGCTTGAATTAAGTCAGGATTAGACGCAAGATATTTAGCTTCATCAAATCTATCTGTTGGTCTTTGTTCGTTAAATCCAAATTGAATAAATTGCTCGTTGGCAGAATTTATTGCTTCATCGAAAGGAAGACCACCAAAAGCCAAAATTAAATCTGCATTCGAAGCAAGATACTGTGCTGGATCTATTGGAGGAATCGTTCTAAATTCAAACGCGCCAATATCGACTGTATTGTTAGAAATCCGATCGAATCCTGTGCTTCTTTGATCCGTAATTACTCCATCGAGAATACCAGCGTTATTTCCGGCATCGATCGCGAGAGATCCGGGGAGTAAAGCTTGAGTGAAGGTAGCTCCGCCATTATCTTGTAGGGGCCCTAATAAAGGATCTAATGGATTTACTGCCGATCCGACGATATCGCCGTTAACTCCGTTTGTAAACGCACCGAAGGTAGTATCGCCGTTGCCGATTAAGTTGTTGCCGTTAGAGATAAATTCACCTATGCCAACAATATCGTTAGCGTCAGCATTTGCGGCAATAATACTGTTAGCTACAAAAGTAACGCTGCTTTTCTCACCATAAACGCCGCCGCCTCTGAAGCCAGCAGAATTATCGGAAATGGTGCTGTTAACTACCGATAGGAAACTGGAATATTCGTTATAAATACCGCCACCTTTTGAATTGGCAGAATTACCGGAAACAGTGCTGTTAACTACAAAAGTAATACTGTTATACTCGCTGTAAATACCGCCGCCTTCACTAGCGGAGTTGCCAGAAATCGTACTGTTCAGTATTAATACGTTACTTTCGTCGCTGTAAATACCGCCGCCTTCTTGATTAGACGAATTATCGGCGATCGTACTGTCAACTACAACAAGAGTACTATTATAGTCGCTGTAAATACCGCCGCCTTCACTATTAGCCGAGTTGCCGGAAATGCTGCTGTTATTTACAGTTAAAGTACTAAAATAACCACTGTAAATACCGCCGCCTTCTTGATTAGCAGAATTGCCGGAAATGATACTGTTATTTACAGTTATACTACTGTACTCACCACTGTAAATACCGCCGCCTTCTTGATTAGCAGAATTATTCCCGATCGTGCTGTTATTGACCGAGATATTGCTGTAATTCTGGCCGAAAATACCGCCGCCATCTTGATTAGCAGAATTATCCGCGATCGTGCTGTTATTTATCGAGATATTGCTGTAACTATCGCCGTAAATACCACCGCCATCTTGATTAGCAGAATTATCCGCGATCGTGCTGTTATTTACAGTTACGCTACTATAATCGTAAGAGTAAATACCGCCGCCTCGAGTGGTGGCTGAGTTGCCGGAAATGGTGCTGTTGCTAATAGTTAAATCTTCAGCATTATAAATAGCACCACCAATAGAAGAACTTCCGCCAGTGATAGTCAATCCGTCGATAGTGACGTTGCTAAAAGTATTATAATCACTATCGTCAATATTAAAGACGCGGCTAGATCCTCCAGCATCTACTATTATGCCGAGGTTAGCACCATCAATAACAACGCTTTTATCAACTAATAATTGACCGTAAGTAGCGTTGAGGCTAATTGTACTCGTACCCGGGCTGACGATCGAGGAGTCGAAAGTAATCGTTCCACCTTCAGCAATAACATCTAAAGCATCGCGTAAAGAAACTTCACCAGTTGCAATGCCATCGTTTTCGTCGATTAAAGTATCGACAACTAAAGATGTCGGTCTAAGTTCAAACGCACCAATATCAACCGCACTATCAACAATGCGATCGAAGGTTGTTCCTCTTTGATCGTTTGTTAAACCGCCAGCTAAACTGTCAGCACCAGCATCTACCGCTGAAGAATTAGGATCTAATGCTTGAGTAAAAGTAGGCCCGCCATTATCTTGTAGCGGCCCGAGTAAAGGATCTTCTGGTGTTGCTGCCGTACCGACAATATCGCCAGCAGTTCCATCTACAAATACTGTTTGACCGTCGCCATTGCCAATTAAGTTATTGCCATCGGTAATAAAAGTACCAACACCATCGAGGTCATTGTTATTAACGTTTGCCGCAATAATACTGTTACCGATAGATATGGTACTAGTGTATGTAGTTGTATTACCATCAGTGTAATAACCACTGTAAACAGCAGCACCAGTGCCGGATGAATTCCCCGATATAGTGCTGTTGGTTACCGATATAATATTATTGCCGTAATTGCCGCCAACAATAGCACCATCATCAGTAGCAGTATTTCCCGATATAGTGCTGTTGGTTATGGTTGTAGTGCTATCAAAGTTATAAATAGCACCGCCACTAGAGTTAGAAGAATTTCCCGATATAGTACTATTCTCTACGGATAAAATACCATATTGATTGTCAATAGCACCCCCGTTACCGGAACTAGCGATATTATCCGCTATAGTGGTGCTATCTACAGCTAAGCTACCAGTAGCAATATCAACAGCACCGCCCGAAGCTGCAATATTATTCGATATACTGCTATAAGCTACGTATCCAGCACCACTACCTTGATAAATAGCACCAGCTCGATCGACAGCCGAATTACCTGATATATCGCTGTTATATACAGATAAAGTACCGTTAACGTAAATAGCACCGCCTCGATCGTTAGCTGTGTTGCCAGAAATAGTGCTATTTATAACTGCTAAAGATTGATTGGTTTGAACACCACCACCATATTCAGCAACGTTATTAATAACATCACTGTTATATAGCGCGATCGTACCGCCCGAGATACCACCACCGTAGCCGCCACCAAGAGTATCAGCAGTAGCTAAGTTACCAGAAATAGTGCTGTTGCTAATATTTAAGTTTTCAGCATTAAAAATACCGCCACCATTACCACCAGAGAAACTTCCTCCAGTAATAGTTAATCCTTCAATAGTTACATTGCTAACATTAGCAGTATTGCCGTCATTAATATTAAAAACGCGGCTATTGCCTTGCGCGTCTACAGTAATGTTAGCATCAGTACCATCAATAATTAGGTTTTTATCGATCGATAATTCACCTAACATCATATCGAGGTTAATAGTGCCATTAAAAATAGCAGTATCAAAAGTAATCGTGTCGCCAGCAACACTTTGTGCTAAAGCTTCACGTAAAGAAGTACTGCCATTAGAAATAGCATCATTTTCGTCTGTTAAGGTGTTAACAGTAATAATAGCCATATTCGATTTTTTGTAATTATTTGCGAGCTAGTTTGTCACCAAAATATTAAAGCTTTTTTTCCCTAAAAGCAACAAATGAAGTGTCTTTATCAAACTAGGTTATTTCAAGTATTATTTAACACTAAAAAAAGCGAAAAATAAGAATTTAAAACGTATTATTCTAGACATTGACAAAGAAAATAAGTAATATTATCATTTTTTTATTCGACAGTTAATTAAAAAATAAACAATAAAAATAGTATTATAAATGACTTCAAAAACCTTAAAATTTTGCTATTCAAATTGCGATATAGTTAACAATAACCCCCTTTATAAAACAATATAAAAATTAAAAGTTTCAAAAAAACCACTCAAAAAAGCAATGAATCAAACTAAAAACGATCCTAATGCCCCGTTAAACAGCATACATACAAATACTTTTCCCAATCTTTTAAAACAAACAGGAATATCTTTAGTAGTTTCGACATATCAAGCCGGTAAATTAATCGTAGTTAGGGCCGATCGAGATAAGCTTAATACCCATTTTCGAGTATTTAATAAACCGATGGGTTTGGCGGCAACCAGAGAAAAAATAGCATTAGGTACGGCAGCAAAAATTATCGAGTTTCGTAACGTACCAGCTACCGGACAAAAATTAAATCCGCCGGGGCTTCACGATGCCTGTTTTTTACCTCGAAATATCCACATCACCGGAGATATTGACATTCATGAAATGACCTGGGTAGAAGACGATTTATGGTTTATAAATACTCGTTTTAGCTGTCTTTGTACTTTAGATAATAAGTATAGTTTCGTACCTCGTTGGCGGCCGCCTTTTATCAGTCAATATGACTTGCGCGATCGCTGTCATTTAAACGGTTTGGCGGCAAAAGATGGTAAGCCTAAATATGTCACTGCATTAGGTAATACCGATACTCCAGCCGGATGGCGAGCTAATAAAGCGTCGGGCGGTATTTTAATGGATATCGACACTAACGAGTTTATTTTAACTGGCTTGTCGATGCCCCACTCTCCTCGTTGGTATCGCGATAAGTTATGGGTATTAGAGTCGGGTAAAGGAAGTTTGTCGGTAGTAGATACGGAAAAAGGAGAAACGACTACAGTTACCCAGTTACCCGGTTTTACTAGAGGTTTAGATTTTTGGGGGGATTTCGCTTTTATTGGCTTATCTCAAGTCAGAGAAACTGCTGTTTTTAGCGGCATTCCTTTAACCAAAACTCAAACAGAAAGAATTTGCGGCGTTTGGGTAGTTAATATCGTTTCCGGCGAAACTGTCGCCTTTTTGCGCTTTACCGAAGCAATTCAAGAAATATTTGCTGTTTCCGTATTGCCGGGAATTCGCTTTCCTGAAATAGTAGATTATAACGATGGTTTGTTAGCTAATTCTTATGTTTTACCAAACGAAGCTTTAGCCGAAGTAGTTCAGCCTTCACAAGATTGGGAATTCGCACAAACTCACCTCGATCGCGGCAATAAATTATACGGAAAAGGCTCTTTAGAAGAGGCAATAAAATCCTATCGTCGCTGTTTGGAAATACAAGCTGATTTTCTGCCAGCCAGATACAATTTGGGAGTAACTTTAGGGGATCTCGATCGCTTTGAAGAAGCCATTATCGAACTGAATCAAGTTATCGATGCCGAAGCTTCCCATGCCGATGCTTATAACAGTTTGGGTTACGTTTATAGCCAGTTAGATCGCTTAGATGATGCGATCGATCGCTACGAAAAAGCTATTAAAATTCGTCCCAAATTCCCTAAAGCGCATCACAATTTAGGAATGATCTTATTGAAAAAAGGCGAATTTAAACGGGGTTGGCAAGAATGCGAGTGGCGTTGGCAAACCGATACTTTTACTCCTTTAAAATGTCCGCATCCGCGTTGGCAAGGTGAAGAAATTGATGGAACTTTATTAATACATACCGAACAAGGTGCGGGGGATGCAATTCAATTTAGTCGCTTCATTCCTCTTGCTGCTAAAAGATGTAAAAAAGTTATTGTCGTTTGCACTGCTAATTTAAAACCTTTATTCGCAAATATACCGGAAATTGCTGAAATTTACGAAGCTGGAGAAATTTCTGAAAAAGCATTCGATACTTACATCGCGATCATGAGTTTACCTCTGGTTCTCGATATCGATTTAAATAACCTTCCCGCCGAAGTTCCTTACCTTAAAACTACCAAAAAGTCAAGATACGATTTTCCAGCTGGGGAGACTAACATCGGTATAGTTTGGGCCGGAAGTCCGACATTCGGTAACGATCGCTTTAGATCTTGTCATCTAAAAGATTTTCTCCCCATACTACAAGTTCCCAATATTAATTTTTACAGCCTGCAAAAGGGCGAGAAAAGCAAACAACTAGAATCTTTACCAGAAGAGATAAATATTACCGATTTAAGCGATTATATCGAAGATTATGGCGATACCGCAGCAATTATCGATCGATTAGATCTAGTCATTAGCGTCGATACTTCTGTAGCCCATTTAACTGGTGCTTTAGGGAAACCGATCTGGACTCTTTTAGGATACAATGCTGACTGGCGTTGGTTGTTAAACAGAAACGACTCCCCTTGGTATCCTACCATGCGCTTGTTCCGGCAGAAAAAACACCGAGAGTGGCCCGAAGTATTTGAGAGGGTAATTGCAGAATTAGAAAAATCTTTCAGCGATCGCCCTAATATTGTCAAAAAACAGCGTCGAATAGTCAAAATACAAAATAAACCAGCAGTAGACTCTTTTGCTGTTATCGTCCCAGCTTACAACGTGATTAGCAACCAGGGAGAAGAAGTATTATTAAATACCCTCAATAGTATCGATCGCAGCATAGCAGTTTTTCAAAAAGAATATCCCAATGCTAATAAAGTGGGGATAGAAGTTATTTTAGTCGATGACGGATCTTCGGATACTACTCCAGAAGTATTAGAAAGAGAAGCAAAAAATAGGCAGTTTTTTAGGTCAGTAAACCATTCAACTAATAAAGGTCAATCTGCGGCAAGAAATACTGGGGTAAAAGAATCGAATGGTGGAGCGATCTTTTTCTGCGATGCTGATGATTTATACTTAAAAAATCACATCTTACAATCTTTTGCTATCCTCAATCAAACTGCACCACCAAAAGCAAAAGAAACCGTCTCTAATTTTAACGGCTATCCAGCAGCAGTCAAAACTAAAATTAAATTCGCAGATTCGATCCATCCCGAATGGAAAAAAAGAGTAGAATTCGTCCATACTCTTAATTTATGTTTGCGAAGAGAAGCCCACGAATTCATTCAAGGTTTTCCCGAAGATAATGCTTTTCGCGAATGCAGTTATAGTAACGAAGATTGGGCTTATTCTGTTTGGTTGCATCAGTTTTTCCAAATATTATTAATTAACAAAGAAACTGTGGAATACATTCGCTACCCCGGCAATCATTTAGACAGACAATTATTGAGATTTCAGCAAGCACCAGGACAATATCAAGAAGCAATTACCGAAAGCGATCGCCAACTATTAGTAGAAATAGAATCGATTATCAAAAAGCGATCGAACCTGCTCAAAACTATGGTAAATTGTTAGCTATTTATAAAATAGGAAAAAGATTTATTTTTTGAGTAAAGAGAATAAAGGCGATCGAGAGCTGATTTTTGATATTCTCAACACCAAAACTCTTTACTCGTTACTCATACCAATTCTCAAGGGTTAGCTAGATAGATAAACAATTTATTTAGTAATTACGATCGATCTTTGAATAGATTGTTATTTCTGTACCGACGTACCATCCTACGTCCCTACTTCTGACTTCTGACTTTTGACTCCTGACTTCTGACTTCTAACTATGGAAATATTCTCAAATCAAACCTTGCGATCGCGCCCTCATATCGCCATTTTTTCATCTACTAAAATCGGTAACTTTGTAATTACTACCCCACTTTTGAGAGGATTAAAAGAAAAATATCCCGACTGCATTCTCGATTTTTTTGGCAGCGAAATAACCAAAGATTTTGAAAAAAATTGCCCTTATATTGACTGGCGATTTTCCCTTTATAATTCCAGTTTAGACTTTCTTGAAAACTTAACCCATGCCGTGAAGCAACGTCGCCAAATTGCCGGAGATTACGACTTAGCAATTAACTGCGATCAATTTAGCGAAATTAATTTAGTTACTATTACAGCTTTGCGCCCAAAATACGTCGTCGGAGCAGTATTATCGCCTGATTTTCGCTTAAAAATAGACCCTAATAATCACCCAGTTCAAAAAATATTAAACGAAAAAGATTGGAATTCCCAAGAATTTTTACAGCGCAATAAAAATATCTTAAAAAGCAATTATATAGCCGAAATTTTTTGTAGAATAGCTTATGTAGAAACCGATTACTTTAAACTAGAACTACCCCAATCTTCCCCCAATTTTACAGTCCCAGATATCTTAATTAGCACCACCGCAACCCGTCCCGCAAAAATGTGGCCCGCCAACTATTGGAAACAAGTCATTACTTGGTGTCGCACTCAAAACTTGACCGTTGGCTTGCTCGGTAATACCCCAAAAATTCAGCAACAACTATACTATGCCGATAATATCGAAACAGATATTTTGAACGATACCGACGCGATCGATCTCAGAGGTAAAACTAGCTTAACTCAATTAGCCGGGGCTTTAGCAAAAGCTAAGGCTTGTCTTACCATCGATACCGGAACTTTACATATAGCTGCTGCTGTCGGTTGCCCTACCGTAGCTATTTTTGGTAACAATATTAACGGTAGCGGTGCGAGTCCGATCCGACTTTGGTCGCCCAGAACCCCAGAAATTACGATCGCCTTTTCACAGTATAATTGTACTATCTGCGAAGATAACCATTTTAAAAACAAATCTTGTGCGATCGAAAATCATCCTTGCATGAAATATCTTACCCCACAAACGGCGATCGATCTGCTCCAACTTGCCTTACAACCAAGCCCGGCAACTGTTTTATAATTTAGTATCTATACTCCTTAGCAGTAGCAAAGAAATGCTCGACATTTTCTTCAGGAGTTCCGACTAAAACACCGTGACCTAAGTTCATAATATGACCCCGATCGCCAGCTTTCTTAATCGTATCCAAAATGCGATCGCCAATAAAATCTTTCGAACCAAACAAGACACCAGGATCCATATTACCCTGTACTTTCATTTCCTTGCCCAATCTAGCCCGTGCTTCTGCCATATCCAGAGTCCAGTCTACACTGACAATATCTACCCCAGACTGAGCCATTCTCTCCAAAACTCCCGCACTGCCGCTAATATATAAAATCAAAGGAGTATCGGGGTGAGTTTCTTTTACTTGCTTGACAACTCGCTGATGATATGGTAAGGCAAAAGTTTCGTAATCTTGAGGAGAAAGTTCCCCAGCCCAAGAATCGAACATTTGTACCACCTGCGCGCCGCAATCGATTTGGTAGCGGATATAAATAGCGATCGAATCGGCAATATGGGCTAAAAACTGGTGTAACATTTTCGGCTGAGAAAAAGCCATCCCTTTAATAACCGAATAATTTTTCGAACTTTTCCCTTCAATAGCATAAGCCGCTAAAGTCCAAGGTGCGCCGACAAAACCCAAAACAGTAGATTTATTACCTACCTCGCTGCGAAGAGAATTGAGGATAGTTTTAATAAAAGGAAGGGACTCCGAAGGATCTAAAGTACGTAAATTATCGATTTGTGCTTGAGTGCGGATCGGAGGATCGATAATCGGCCCTTTGCTTTCAACGATATCAAAATTAATCCCCATGCCCGGAAGCGGAGTTAAAATATCGGAGAACATAATTACCCCATCCGGTTGAAAAGCCCGCCAGGGTTGTAAAGATATTTCAATAGCCAGATCGGGATTTTCGGAGCGATCGCGAAAACTGGGATATTTTTCCCGTAAATCGCGATAAACTTTCATGTAGCGTCCAGCTTGGCGCATCATCCACACAGGAGGGCGATCGACTTTTTCGCCTCGAGCTGCTTTTAATAGTAAGGGAACTCCGTTTGACTCTGACATGGCAATTACAATTGATATTTAAGCGCATTTGTTAGCTTATCATTCAATTATCCTTAAATCGTTCTATTGCAAAAATTTTAAAATTCCACTCGCCCCATCCAACTCTACCATTTGTCCTGCTCGCAAAGCAGCATTAGCCCCGTCGTGGCCGAAAGGAAGATCCCAAACGATAGGAATATTGAGATCGCAAGTTCGATCGCGCCATACTTCAGCTACAGTCCAGCTAAAAGAGTCTTTAGGAGCATCGCAGCGACTAAAACGCCCCAAAGCCAACCCTTTAATTTTTTTTAATATTCCGCTCGATCGCCACTGGGTCAACATTCGATCGATACTGTAGGGCAATTCGCTAACATCTTCAAAAGCGAGGACAATATTATTAAAATTAAGCTGCAAGGGAGTTGCTAACAAATGAGTAGCTACGGTAAAATTGGCAGGCAATAGTATCCCTTTTGTTTTGCCACCACCCCAACCGATACCTTGAAGGGGTTGTAAACTGCGACCTTCAACTAAATCGAACAACCGCTCGATCGACCAATCCGGTTCTTTTGCTAAAGTAGTTAAAACCGGCCCGTGAATTCCTGCAATCCCGATTTTAGCCAAACTCCACAATAAAGCCGTAATATCGGAAAAGCCAATTAACCATTTAATATTTTCTTCTGTTTGCCAACTCCAATCTTCTAACAATCTCGTGCTACCGTAACCTCCCCTAGTACAGACGATCGCCTTAGAGAGTGGGTTTTGCCAAGCTAATTTTAAGGCCGATCTGCGAAGATCTTCATTACCAGCCAGATAACCGTAACGAGTTTTATAATTAGCAGCTAATTTGATTTTATATCCGCGCGATCGCCATACTTCGAGACCTTTTTCTAAAGCAAGTTCGTCTTTTAAAGCACCGCTTGGCGCAACAACTTCTAATAAATCTCCTGGCTTTAATGCTGGCGGTAATTTTAAGGGAGTAAATTGTTCCATAATTAAACCAAGCAAAATTCCACCCGCGTAATTTTGGCTGGAATCTAACCTTTAGTGCTAGTCTTCATTATCGGGTTCGTCGAGATGTTCTGCCACGGAACTATATAAATCTAAAACGTGACGATCGTGCAGGTAGTAATATACTTTTCTACCGCGCTTTTGATATTTTACAAGTCGCATAGTTCTCAAAGTTCTCATTTGATGAGAAACAGCCGATTCGCTCATGCCTAAAGTTGCCGCTATATCGCAAACGCAAAGTTCTTGCTGGGCTAAAATTGAAATTATACGCAAGCGATTGGGATCTCCCAACATACTAAAAAATTCTGCCATGCGCTTAGCTTTCTCTATTTCGAGAAAGCTGACACCTTCTATTTCTATGGGGTGCTTTGTTTGGCAGAGTGGGGCTGTTTTTCTTTTATCGATCGGGGTTGATGCTGACATTAATAGGGCAAATATATCTATCTATTTACCATCTTAGCTGTCTCGATCGCGCTGGTTTTATCGATCGAGTTGGATGGTAGGATGTTCTTGTCCGGGAGTGGTGATCAAACGCGCACCCTTGCTGAAAGTAAAATAGTTCCATGCCCACTGAATCATGACGATTAATTTATTGTCAAATTCGAGCAAGTAGAAGACGTGGATGAACATCCAAACGCACCAAGCCAAAAAGCCGCTTAACTTGATAAAGCCTAAATCTACTACTGCTTCGTGTTTGCCGATCACTGCTAAACTGCCCGAGTCAAAATAATAAAAAGGCGCGATCGATTCTCCTTTCATTCTGCTTCTAATCAAACGAGCCACATATTGACCTTCTTGCATGGCAACTGGAGCAATACCGGGTAAAGGTTTATCTTCTTGATGGCCGTAATGGGCTAAATCGCCGATCGCAAAAATATTATCGTATTTTGAGAGTTGAAAGTCTTTATCGACGATAATTCTTCCCGATCGATCTACTTCTGCTCCGGTACGTTCTGCTAAAATTTTACTCATCTCCGTTGCTTTCATTCCAGCAGTCCAGAGGATCGTTTTCGCCGAGATTGTCTCTATTTTATCGCCGATGCGAACTGTCAAACTGTCTTTTTGAATGTCGATCGCTCTAGCACCAGTTACTACTGTAACCCCCAAACGTTCCAAGGATTTTTGTGCTTTGAGGGATAATTTTTCCGGGTAGGTGGGTAAAATTGTATCTCTACTGGAAAAGAGGATAATTTTCGATTTTGAGGTGTCGATATTGCGAAAGTCTTCTTTTAAAGTTCCGTGAGCTACTTCCGCTAGTGCCCCAGCTAATTCTACACCAGCAGGCCCCGCGCCGATAATTGCAAAGGTCAACCATTCTTGATGTTTTTCGGGGTTTGTTTCTTTTTCTGCTGCTTCAAAAGCAATAAAAATGCGACGACGTATTTCTAAAGCATCTTCGATCGTTTTTAGTCCTGGTGCGAAGTCTTCCCATTTTTCGTTACCAAAATATTGATGGGTTACTCCGGTAGCGACGATTAAGGAATCGTAAGTTATTTCTTTGTGCTGCAATTTTACTGTTTTTCGATCGGGATCTATATCTACTACTTCTCCCATCAATACTTGTATATTTTTATTCCGATTTACTAATGCTCTGATCGGAGAAGATATGTCCGCAGGAGATAATCCTCCTGTTGCTACTTGATAAAGTAAGGGTTGAAAAACATGAAAATTTCGTTTATCAATTAATGTTACTTTTACTTGCGATTTTGCTACGCTCTGTGCTGCGTACAATCCGCCAAATCCTCCGCCAACAATAACAACATGATGCAGTGGTTTAGTTGTTTGAGACATATATCGCTCGGCTCAATTGAGGGTATTTACTGTTTGATGTTACTGCCGATGCTTCTCGATTTAGGTGTAAATTGTTACTTTTTTTTTGCTAAGCGATCGATTAATAACTATCTGAGAATTGCGTAGATTTTTTATTATTTTGTAACTAAAATTTACTAACTGCGATCGAGGTTTTTTTGATTTTAAAAATAACCAATTTTTTGGCATTAAAGCGGATATTTTGCTAAATTACTTTGTTTTCGCTCCATTTTTACTGCTTTCTGGAAATCTAGCCCAGCTTTTAGTTGATAGCAAATTAGTCCGCAATAATAATAAGTATTTAAACGATCGGATCGATCGAAAATTTTTTGCATAAAATTATAAAGGGCTAATAGATTTTCTCAAAAGTAACAAAATCGGAAGTCTAGGTAAGAAGTCAGAAGTCATTCGATTCGATCGTAAATATTTTCTCGAATTAAATAAATTTTGCTATCTTTAAATTTATATTCGATCGCTGTATTTAAATTATCTATTGCTGGTGTTTTATTTCTTAAAAACTTAAAAATTATACTATTGCTGAAAAATCGCGCTACAGATGAGATCTACTCTTCTGCTTAAAAATCGTTAATTATTATCCTAACTGACTTCTGTACGAACGTACCATGGTACGTTCCTAACTGACTTCTAAACTAATTCTCTTTTTACTTTTGAGAAAAGGTATAAATTATTATTTAAATTAATTTTGGCAAAAATAGACTGTTAAATCTTTATATTTTTTCATAAAAAAAATGCCTAAAAGTGCAGGTGTTTGCAAAAACTAGGAAAATTAAATTGCTTGTGAAGTAATGTAAATTAAGAAAAGAATGCTCGAGTAAAAGAATATGGATCGAACGGAAGTAATTGTAATCGGTAGCGGTGTCGGTGGTTTGTGCTGCGCTGCATTGCTGGCTAAATACGGTTTTGAAGTAACGGTATGTGAAAGTCACTCGATCGCCGGAGGTGCGGCACATAGTTTCGATCGCAATGGCTTTAAATTTGATTCTGGCCCTTCTTTATATTCTGGCTTATCTTATAGCCCTTCTCCGAACCCGTTAAGACAAGTATTAGACGCGATCGAAGAAGATTTAGAATGGGTAAATTACGATACTTGGGGCTGTCTTTTACCAGAAGGGACTTTTGATACTAAAGTAGGTGGGGAGCAATTTTGTGAAATTTTGCAAAAACTGCGGGGCGATCGAGCTGTAGCAGAATGGAAACATTTACAAAAAGTAATGCAACCCTTAGCTAGTGCGGCGATCGCCATACCTCCTGCTAGCGTGCGTTTCGATCTCGGTGCTGCTTTAACTGTAGGACGTTTTTTACCTAATGCTGCTCGCTATTTTTTTGACGTATTGAAATTAAGCGGCCCTTATAGTAAAATTCTTGAAGAAAATGTTAGCGATCCTTTCATTCGCAACTGGCTGGATTTACTTTGTTTTCTGCTTTCTGGCTTACCTGCTAACGGGACGATCGCCGCAGAAGTAGCTTTTATGTTTGCCGATTGGTATCGTCCGGGGGTAAAACTAGATTATCCTGTCGGTGGTAGCGGTGCTTTAGTAGATGCTTTGGTGCGGGGTTTAGAAAAAAATGGCGGTAAACTATTACTTTCAGCCCACGTCTCGGAAATTATTGTCAAAGCAAATCGCGCCGTTGGGGTTAAATTGCGGGATGGTAGAGAAATAAAAGCGACTAAAGCAGTAATATCCAACGCTTCGGTGTGGGATACTTTAAAATTGTTACCTCAAAATGCCCTGCCAGAAGACTTTTATCGCGAGCGCAAAAATACCCCAGAATGCGATAGTTTCATGCATTTACATTTAGGGATCGATGGCAGTAATTTACCCGAAGATCTCCCTTGTCATTATATTGTAGTTAACGATTGGAATCGAGGTATCGACGCGCCGCAAAATGTCGTTCTAGTTTCGATTCCGTCTCTTTTAGATCCTAATTTAGCACCCCCAGGAAAACAAACAATACACGTTTATACTCCCGGTAACGAACCTTATAAATTATGGCAGGGATTGGATCGCAAATCTCAAGAATATCAAAATTTAAAAGCAGAGCGATCGCAAGTTATGTGGCAAGCTTTAGAAAGAATAATCCCCGATATTCGCTCTCGTTGCGAAGTTACCATGGTCGGGACTCCATTAACCCATCAAAGGTTTTTAAGGCGTTATAATGGCTCTTACGGCCCGGCGATTGAGGCAGGAAAGGGGATTTTTCCACCCCCAACTACCCCCCTTCCCGGTTTGTTTTGTTGTGGAGACTCGACATTTCCAGGTATCGGTTTGCCAGCAGTTGCAGTTAGTGGAATGTCTCTAGCTAATACGATCGCCCCGGTAGACAAGCATTTAAAAATGCTTGAAAATATTGGCATCAGCTAAGAAAAAACATTTCCGTGGAATTGCCAAAGACGGGGCAGAATGGGAAAATATTCCTAGTAGAGATCTCGAGCGATATTATGGCAGCATTGATAGAGATCGGAAAAAAAATATCAACCAACCACTTAAATGGCGAACATAATTCAATTGCCGCTTTAACCTCTGCTATATTATCGAGCGAATTTAACTTAAAGGAGCGATTTAGTGACCAAAGTAATAGAAATTAATGATTCCGATTTTGAAAACCAAGTTATGCAAGCTCAAAAACCAGTGTTATTATATTTTTGGGCTACTTGGTGCGGGCCTTGTCGTTTAGTTTCTCCTTCTATTGATTGGGCTGCTAGTACCTACGGCGATCGCATTAAAGTAGTTAAATTAGAAGTAGATCCCAATCCAGAAGCAGTAAAAACTTGTCAGGTAGAAGGCGTTCCTGCTTTAAGATTGTACAAAGATAATGAAATAGTCAATCTTCACGAAGGCGCGATCGGCAAACAACAATTACAAGTTCTACTCGACGATCGCCTCAATTAATGATTCGGTAGAAAACAATGCAATTTGCTCGACGGTTACAACCTCTGCAAAGCAACGTATTTGCAGATATGGATCGCGCTAAAGCGATCGCCCGCTCCTCTGGTAAGGAAATTATCGATCTATCTTTAGGATCTTCAGATCTGAGTGCTTCCCAAGAAGTATTGCAGGCGATCGCTAATTCTTTAGAAGATAGCACCACTCATGGTTATTTACTATATCACGGGACTAAAAATTTTCGAGCCGCCGCAGCAAATTGGTACGAAAAAAAATTTAACCTACCCGTCGATCCAGAAACAGAAGTATTACAATTAATCGGCTCTCAAGAAGGAACTGCCCATTTACCCCTAGCAATTTTAAATCCGGGGGATTATGCTCTGCTTCAAGATCCCGGCTATCCTTCCCATTCCGGTGGGGTCTATTTAGCCTCCGGGCAAATCTATACTATGCCATTATTGGCAGAAAATCAATTTTTACCAGTATTATCCGCTATTCCCGCCGAAGTATTGACAAAAGCGAAAATGATGGTGCTGAGTTATCCCCACAACCCGACGACGGCGATCGCACCTTTAGCTTTTTTTGAAGAAGTTGTCAGTTTTTGTCGGCAGCATGGTATAGTTTTAGTCCACGATTTCCCTTATGTAGATATGCTGTTCGATCGCGCTTCTGCACCTTCAATTTTGCAAGCAGATCGCAACAAAGAACTCTCGATCGAGTTTTTTACTTTATCTAAATCTTACAATATGGGCGGTTTTCGCATCGGTTACGCCATCGGCAATGCTCAGCTAATACAAGCCCTGCGTCAAGTTAAAGCGGCGATCGACTTCAATCAGTATCTAGGAATCTTAAACGGGGCGATCGAGGCTCTAAATGGCTCGCAAATACCAGTAGAGAAGACAGTTAATACTTTTAAGTTACGTCGCGACAGTTTTATCAAAGCTCTCCACAAGATCGGTTGGCAAGTCCCCACACCAAAAGCTACCATGTATCT
Source organism: uncultured bacterium (assembly GCA_964458305.1). Taxonomy (GTDB): domain Bacteria; phylum Cyanobacteriota; class Cyanobacteriia; order Cyanobacteriales; family JASJDA01; genus JASJDA01. Next base: position 37,888 of record CAYWIH010000008.1, read on the forward strand.
CTGGGCTAAATTGCCCGATCCTTGGCAGCATAATTCGATCGCATTTGCAACTCAATTAGTCGAAAAAACTGGGGTTGCTGTTTCTCCTGGTGCTGGTTTTGGCAAAGCAGGAGAAGGTTACGTTCGTTTTGCTTTAGTTAAAGATTCCGAAATATTAGAACTAGCAGCAGCAAAAATAGCGGAATTTTTCCAAAATAAAGCAGTTATTTTTAATAATTAAAAATTTATTTTTATCTCAATAATATTTTTAAGATAATATATTTAATTCGCTAAGAGAATAAAATATGATTATATTACTGGAAATAGCCGATCGATCTGACGATCTCGAAAAAATAATCAAAATTAAAAATCCGACATGGTCGATAGTAGAAGAATCTCTGAAAAACTTAAATTACAATAATAAATATACTGCCACGATCGAAGCTGACAATGGTTCTTATATGGGGATTGTAATCGGCGAACATAATAAATATTTAGTTGGCAGTTTTTTAGCAGGGAAAGGAAGATTTATTTTAGTCGATTCTCCAGATGAAGAAAACTTTATTACTCTCGAAATTGGCGGGAAACATAGCAAATTTGCCGCCCACGAATTTGTAGATTTAGAAACTCTTTTAACAGTTGCAGAAACATTTTTTAAAACAGGAGAATGCGATCGCAGATTTGAATGGAAAGAACGAGGAGCAAATTGTTAGAACAATATTTAGAAACCGGATTTAAATTTTAAGTAATTAGGTTAAAATTTTTACCGAAACGCGATCGGCGATAAATTAATTTAATCCCTAGGTACTTGTACGATGGGTAAAGATCCGATCGCTGTGGTAAATTCTAATTTGCAAGTACGTGGTATTGCCGGACTGCGGCTTCAATTATGCCCGAAAGTGCGATCGGAAATACTCACCCAGCAACGATTTAATCCGACAAATTTGATAGTAATTATACTAATTTATACCGAGAGCAAAATAAAAAAAGATTCCTAAAATAGGAAAGGATAAAATTATTAAAAATCAATAATGGAAGAAGACAGGGCTTACTGGTTGGCGTGGTCGCAAATATCTGGAGTCGGGCCGGTTTCACTAAAAAAAATTGACAAACATTTTGGTAATTTAGCAAAAGCTTGGCAGACACCAGCAGAAAATTTAGCAGCAATTGCAGGATTTGGCAGCAAATTAATTAATAAAATAAAACAAGCTCGATCGCAAATTATACCCGAAAAATTACTAAGAGAATATAGTCAAAAAAATCCCTATTTTTGGACGCCAGCCGATCGAGAATATCCGCGATTGTTATTAGAAATTCCCAGCCCTCCCCCAGTTTTACATTATCGCGGCCAAATTAAAGAAGAAGAAAATCAAGGAATCGTTCCTTTAATCGGCATCGTCGGTACTCGCAAACCCACAGAATACGGTCGTCGCTGGACGCAAAAAATCACTAAAACCCTTACTCAGCATGGTTTTGGCATAGTTTCCGGCTTGGCTGCGGGGATCGATGCAGTCAGCCACAATGCTTGTCTCGAAGCCAACGGTAGGACGATCGCGGTATTGGGTACGGGTACGGATCTTGTTTATCCTTACAGCAACCGCAAACTTTACGATCGAATCGGCAATTCTGGTTTAATTTTAAGCGAATATCCGGCCGGCACGAAACCCGATCGGGGTCATTTTCCGGCAAGAAATCGGATTATAGCGGGGCTTTGTCGTGCTATTTTGGTTATGGAAGCACCAATTAAATCGGGGGCTTTAATTACGGCGCGTTTGGCTAACGATTTTGGTCGCGATGTTTACGTTTTACCCGGTTCGTTAGATAATCAACAATGTTTCGGCTGTTTGGAATTATTGAATCGAGGAGCTAATTTAATTTCAAGCGAAACCCGTTTGTTAGAAATGTTAGGAACTATACCCAAACTCGATCCGCAACCAGTTGCTTCATCTGTTAATTTACAACCAGAATTAGCCGCAGTTTTACAAGTAATTACTCCTAGTTCCACTCCTTTGGATTTAATTGTCAAAGAAACGGGTTTGCATAGTAGCATTGTTGCCAATCGTTTGTTGGAATTAGAATTATTAGGTTTGATCTCTCAATTACCTGGAATGCGCTATCAAAGATGTTAGTTATTGCGATCGAACTGTAATTAAAGATTTAGTTAAATTACGATCTTTTAATATTGAAGATTGGATTAATTATCGGATTTTTATTGGTTGTCGGCTCAGTAATATTGTTTAATAGAATTTGATGCCGTATATTTTTTTTGTCCCGATCGAATTAAGCGGCAAAAATCCGTTAAATCTCCTAATAATTGAATCAATATAAACTATCTCCCGATCGACGGGAAATGCATTAAAAATAGTAAAGCTTAGCAATTAGAAAAGAACGATGAAAGCAAAAATCAAAATAGCCATACTGGAAAAAGCCGCTAATAAAATAGAAGCGATCGCCGCTCGGGTTTCGAAAACAAGCGATCGCAATACTATTAATTTAGAGGTAAACGAAGTAATCGCCGACTTAGAAACGGCGATCTTAGAAATGAAAAATATTTACAAACAAAAACAATTAAGCAAAAAAGAAGATCGAGAAATAGAAAGATTAAAACCAGCTTCCAGCCAAATCTAAAAATAAGATTTTAAGGCTCTAAAAAACCATCAAAATCTGCTATTTCTACTTGTTCTTTAGCAACAGCCCGACCGATGGCAGATAAAGCATCAATTTGGTCGATACAATCGAGTCCGGCTACTTTTTTGGGATCTATATAATCCAATCCTAATTCCTCAAAACGTTCTTTTGACAATTCGGTTGTATAGCGATGATAAGTGAGCAAATTAAGTTCTTCATCGATTCCTTCTAGATCGAAAGAATTGGATTTTGCAGCGCATTTTTTTAGGGATTTAAGTTGTTTCATGCTGTAACTTGTTGGCAAACAAGCCTTAATCATTTCGCGATCGACGCTTTGAGATTTGGGCATTTTACTAATAATTTTCATCAGTACGTTTTGCTGTACGTTAGCGTCTTCCATTAAAGTAGCGACTGCATAATTTGCCCAATTAATTAAGTTATATTCCCTTGCTTTTCCTGGTGGTTCGACTCCTTCTTGACTGAAACCAGTACCTACTGAAATTGTTAAAATTTTATCCGCTCCTGCTTCCCAGTCTATGCCATATTCTTGCAGAGTTGCTTCGATAAATAAGCGAAAAGAGGGATTATTAAACATACTCATTCCCCCATCAACAAAGTCGTAACTTTTACCGTCTACTTGAAAAGAACAAGGGGGAAAAAAAGTAGGTGCGGCCGAACTGGCTCTAACTATTTTCCAAAGGGGAATCTTACTATTAATTTGGAAATTTTGATTCTGAGGATGGTTGATAAAAAACCAATCTGTTTGGGTGACTACGTTTTTAGTAACGATCATCAAAAATGTTTTAATTTTATCCGATCCCAACAGAGTATTTTCGCCATAAACTTCTTTTAATTTCCGCTCCAAAGGGCCGGGATTGTATTTAGACCAAAACTTACCAAATAACCAATTGCGAGTAAACATTTCCTCGCCAAAATTGCGATAAAGATCGAGAATCGGTTGCACTTTCATCCCCGTAGCCAAAGCTGCAGCAATTAAAGCCCCAGTACTGTTACCGCCAATAAAATCGAAATAATCGGCCAGGCAATTCCAACCCTTATTTTGGCTGCAAATTAACCTTTCTATTTCTAACAAAATCTCAGCAGCAACTATGCCACGAATTCCACCCCCATCTAAAGAAAGCAAGCGTTTGGGGCGATCGCAAGGTAGATTGTTTTTAAACTCTGTTAAAGCATTCATTGTTTAAGTGTCGATACTAGTAGCAATTTGTACTGGAGAAAGGTAAGGATAAGGAATTTTTCCCTGTTTTTCTAGTTCGCTATTGCGTCGCTCGATCTCCGTTGCAATCAGGTTTAATTTAGCTATAAATACGGCGTGAACTCCGTGTAATTTTTCAGCTTCTGGGGCGGGTAAATTGCCGATCGGATGTAAAGAATGGGTCGAAAGTAAGCGAGAGAAAAAGGTTTGAAAATGTGCGTCTTTATAAGGTTGTAAAGCTTCCTTCAAGACATAATCTAAGCTGACATCTTCCGTACCTTCGGGAATGCCTTTATAAAGAACGTTGGGACGATTGGGGATGTAACCTAGATATTGATACTGAGAAAAATTGATCGCCGAATGTTGCGCGCTGGCAAGAAAAATAATATTAGTAAGAGTACCGATTAAAACTTCTTTGCTGGCGATATTTTTAGGAAAACCAGGAACAGATCCTTTTTCGGGATCGGCAGTTTCAGCGGCCCAATTTTGAATCACACTATCTTCAGCTACAGCGCGATCGCGATTGTATTCGATCTCGACGACATTAGTAACATATTCTTTAATCGCATTCCAAATTTTAAACCCGTCATCGCGAAAATAAAAATCTTCAACACCATCCGAACCTGCTTCGTCAAACCCCCGGGTTTTTAATTGTTCGGGAAAACTCATTTTCTCAAAATCCCAATTTTCCCAGAGTTTGAGAATCAATTCTAATCCTCCACCAGTTCCAGTAGCGAAGTTAGGATCGGTAAAAGGTGCGACTGGAGAAATTAAAGTTTGACGGGCTAAATAATTAATTCCCAGACTTCCTTTAAAATGAGGTGCGAGTATTTGTCCGATCGCGTGAGTTTTGGGAAATGAGTTGTGATGGCTGATGACAAAAGGTTCGATAACCAAATGAGTTAAGGCTAAATGATAGACAAACTGATGGTATTGACAGTCAGCACATTGAACGTGCATTTTGGCGAGAATATATTTATTCGCTGGGGAATTTTTAGTATAAATTTGGTTAGGATTGAGTCGGATGCCGAGTAAATTGAGTTGAGATTTACCATTTTCGAGCAATTCTCGATATATCAACACGTATGGCTCGTAAAATACCTTATTTTGTAGTTCTTTAATCCCTTTTAACTCTTGATAATCGAGATAAAATAAGCGTTTGGCGGCAATTAATCGATCGATCGATTCTCCTTGAGGTGTAGTTAAACCAGCTAAGTCTTCAGGAATGTCTTTTTTATCTTGACAAACTGAGATCCGCATCGGGTTGACACCTTGAATGAATTGACGACAAAATTCCGCATCTTCTCGCCAAATTTCGGGAATTTTAACCGGAGGTTTCACCCAAGGATCGCTGTAATAAGCCGTCCAAGGATCGCCTTTTGCTGCTAAAATCTCTTCTAGTCGAAAGAAAAATCCGGCTTGAGAGTAGACATATTCGATAGTTCTTTGCAATAATGATGCTGCTTGTTCAGGTGGTATTTGTTGTCCGGGGGGAAGACCTTTAACCATCGGCGGTAATTTTTCTAAAGGCAGATCTGGCTTGTGTTTGAGACGGGGATATTTTTCATATTCGTATTTTTGCTCTACTCCACCGGGTACTTGTTCTACTACTGTCATCACTTGTTTTTTGGTATATAGTAGAAGCTTTTCGAGGAAATCGAATTTTCGTTCCATTTCCATCTCTTCAGTCGGAGGTAGCCTATTTTCCCCAGAATCTAAACTTAACAATAAAGAAACAACTATTTCCCCAGAATTACCCGAATCTAAACTTAAAGTCTTACGAGTTAGTTTACCTGCGACGATCTCGCGAAGTTCGATCTCCGTACTACCGATGAGATCGTCTCGACCGAAATTAGCATCCCAAATACTAAAATAGAGTTTTTCGTTACTCTCAATTAGATCGAAAGAGAATTTTTCTTGCCAAATTGGTTGACGGGTGCGATAAATGACTGGAGACTCTTGAGGTTCGCCATTATCTAAAATTACGATCGCATAAGGATCGAGAAAGAGTTGGCTGGTTTTTAGCAAATCTATCCCTTGAATTAAGGTTACTTCTAATTTACCGATCGTCGGATTGAAATAAGTATCGAGGGATTTGATTGCTGTTTGATATGTTGCTTGTTGAATTTTAGCAACTTTTTTAGCCCCAGTGCGATCGACATCGTTTTCGCAATACCAACGCACGATCGTTTCATTTTCGTCCTTAGCGGACATTTGAACCGTTAAAGAACTCTTTTTTAAAGAACTAATTAGGGGTTCGAGGGGTACTGAGGAGTATTTTAAAATATAATTTTCGTCGTCTCGTAATTCGAGGGTATGTTCGTATTCTCTCCCTTGAATTTTACACGATCGCACCGCCCCTACTTCATCTTTTCCGGGGGGGTTGAGGGTCAAAGATTCGTAAATATGCCACCATTTTAGGGTTTCGGGGCCGAAAGGTCGAAAAACTTGCCAAACTTGGTTAATAGGTGCGCGTACAATTCCGGTTATATTTGCGCCAGGAATCATCTTCTACCCTCCAAAGTAATAGAGTTTGTCTGTTCACTACTACTATTACTATTCGGATAGTTTGGTTATTTTTTCACAAGTTTGGCGAGTTTAGCAATAATTCTTTACAAGATTGTTAAATTGTCGATACTCCTCCTGCAACTGGAGAAGTTCCCATTAATTTCAACCAACGATAATTAGAAGCAAATGCCGAGGCAAAACTGGGATAAACTTGGTAATTAACTCCAAATTCTCGAGCAACTTCAGCAACGATCGGGGAGATATTACGATAGTGAATGTGACAGATATTAGGGAAAAGATGGTGAACGGCTTGATAGTTTAAACCGCCGACGTACCAATTTAAAATTGGATTGTGGGGAGCAAAATCTGCGGTAGTTTTGAGTTGGAAAACGGCCCATTCATCGTCAATACTGTTGGATTTTGGATCTGGTTGGGGAAATTCTAAGCCTTCTAAAACATGGGCTAACATGAAGATTTCACAAGCTACTAAACCGTAACTCATATAGGCGATCGACAAACCAATAAATATTTGTAGCGGCCCGTATCCTACTAATAAAGGGATGCCGACAAAAAAGCCCAGACCTAACAATCTCATTCCCCAAAAAGCAATTAAATCGGAGACTTTCAATTTTGGTATTTTATTACCGAGTAAATCGCCGCCAACAACAACGAATCTCAATTCGTTTAAATACCAGTAAAAAGGAATAATTAAATAGATAAACCAAATAAATAAATGTTGGAAACGCTGATGGGGTTTATAAATATTATTCGGCGACATTCTCACCAAGCCATCGCCGTGAATTTCTGCATCGTAATCTTTTAAATTAGTATAATTATGGTGCAAAACATTGTGGCGGAATCTCCAGTGAAAATTAGATACGCCAATAAAATCGTAACTCAAGCCGATCGCTTTATTAACGGTAGAATTGTATGAATAAGCCCCGTGATTGGCATCGTGTCCTACACTCATACCACAACCAGCTATTCCTAACCCTAAAACAACGCAACCTAATGCTTTTACCCACATTGGTGAGGGTACGAAAATAACAAAAGCCCAAGAACTCAAAATCCAGCTAAATATAATTACTGTTTTGAAATACATTGCTGGATTATCTTTTTGTTTAATATTATTCTTAGTAAAGTATTCCTCTACTCGACGATTTAATTCTTTTCTAAAGCCGATATTTTTAGAAAAAGTTACTCTTGGTTTTTGGTTCGTTTCCATCAGCAATTCTTTGGTTTAATAATAGAGAAAAAACAGCAGCACAAACTAGAATACTAACATTAACCTAGCGATCGATTAGTGTTAATAATTCAGCCAACAAATGTATTGCCAACGACAGATAAAAATTGGCTATTTTCAGCTTTTAGCTTTAATTTTGCAAACAAATATTAGTATTACACGAAGAAGTAATTTAGTAAAGCAATACCGCTTCGCTACAAGGGAGAATTTTTTTTTAGTAAAGATTTTTCTAAGTTTAAAATTAATTAATTTAATTTGAAATTGCTAGAACGAATTTAATATTGTTCGATCGCTCCTTCCCATAGCCCGATCTTATGTTTCAATTTCGAATTCTTCAGGATCGATTCCCCAATTAACCCATTTTATAGCTTCTCTTGCGGAATTTAAATTGGGTGGTACTCGCAAAGCATGAATTTTGTCGGTACTGGGGCAGGTCATTTGTAGCAGATAAACGGCTTCAGAGTCTATATTTGAATCAATTCTTAATAATTCATATTCTCGCCAGGTATTGATTACTACTGCTTGCAATTCTTGGCAAATTTTGTCGTAGCCGATACCTTGAATTAATGCTCGTTTTAATTCGGCATTAGTTTCGGATAATAGCCATTCGCTTTGCCATTTTGTTGGGTGAATTGTACCATATTTTTCGGGTAACAAGACCCCCCGATAAGCATATATTGAAAAACCATCCCTATATTCAATAGCTGGAGATCCTTCTGAGTGTAATTGATTTTGAGAATTAAAGGATAATTTACGAGGTCGATCGCCAATTAAACATACTTTTGGTAAACCGAATATATCTTCGCAATTTTCTCTTAATTCTAAATAAGCTTTACCCAAAGGATCGATTTTATATTTAAGTTCGGAAATACAAAAATCTGTAAAACTGAGATAGGGATCGTAGTGATTTCTATTCATCCACAAATAATCTTGAAAAAGATTATACTTTCGATCGATTAAATCTCTTGTTTTTGAATATATTGCATGAGATTGAGCGCGATTTTTTCCCTCGACTTGTTCGTCTATTTGATTTGGTGCGTTACAAAATTTATATAGTTTTTCAATGAGGGACTCATCTAATCGATCGTGCCAATGAGAAGGAATATATTTTCCTTTGGATGTTACCCATTTATTTTGCGACCAATCGCTATTTTTAGCTAATATTTGGTATTTTTCAGAAGGGCTAGAATGGAAAATAATTTCCGGTTCTGCTTCTCCTAATATTTTATAAATAGTTTTTACAGTTTCGGCTGCTTTTTTTCTATCTATAGGTTCGGTAGAAAAAATAATTTCACGCCATTTTTCTCGATAAATAGTAGTTAAAGTTTGTTTCTCTGGAGGGACTTTATTAATAAACGCTTTTAACTCAATATTCGTATCCGATGGAATATCATAAAAAGTATATTTTTGTAATTGTTCGATTTGTTCGTCTGTTAATTCTCGATAGATTTTTTTAGACCCAATTCCTTTAATTAATGTTTGCTTTAATTTCCGATTTGGTTCGTTTAATAACCAATTCGTTTGCCAATCTTTATAAGGCAATTTTCTGTATTTTTCTGGCAACCAAACACCTCGATCGGCATAAGCAGAAAAACCATCATTATATTCTATCGCTGGTGTTGCTTCAGCGTGTAAATTACCTTTATTATCGAATAAAAGTTTCTTAGGGCGATCGCAAATTAAACAGACTTCTCGAAAAGCAAAAACTGTTCCGCAATGTTTATGTATTTCTACGGTAAATTGTTTGAAAAAATTATCTTCTATATTTAATTCGGAAAAACAAAAATCGTACCAAGCGCAATATGAAAGTAAACTATCATGGTTCAAAGCGTCATCAAATATTTTAATATAAGGGTCGTAATTTAAGGGTTCGATTTCTTTTAAAAATTTATCTTTTATCTCTTGATATAATACTTCCCATATTTCGCGAACTAAGTTGTCTAATTTACTATCGTAAATATGTAATTGAATATCGAGTCCAATTATTTCTTCTGATTTTATAGAATAGATTCTTCTTTTTACGGAATTAATCTCCTTGACAATTTTAGATTTAAATTCACTGCTATTTTTTTTATAGTTCTCAAGATTTTGATTTAAATCTTTTGCCAAACCATAAGGACTATCAAAAAAGAGTATTTTGGGTTTGGGAAACTCAACTAATTCGTAGAAATTTTCAATAACTTCTCTTGCTTTTCCTCGGTTACGAGGTGCGGTATAAAAGATAATATTGCGCCACTTTTCTCGATAAAAAGTAATAGATTCTTTTTGTGCTTCAGTTAATTGAATCATCTAAATATAAATAATACAACTTGAAGACAACCAACCAAAAAGCCCAAAATTCCACCCAAATTTACTATAGCTTGTAACTCGCTTTTAACAATTCCTTGAATTGAAGCTTCTAAATCTCTTGGAGAAGTAGAATTAACGCGATCGATAATTACTTGGTCGATCGATAAAATGGGAATAACTTTAGCCACAATTATTTCTAAATCCTTTTCTAAATAACGTTCGAAAACTAAAGCTAGTTCTTGGCTAATTACTTCTAAAGAATCTAATAAAGTTTCTGAAGATTGTAAGCGATTAACTAACAATACCGCTATTTTATTCCAGTCGATCGACTTACCTAATTCTTGAATTAAATTCGGCCCTTGTTCTTGAAGGTAACTCCTAACAGTATCCCTTGTTGTTTTGCGTAATTGACGAACTGTAGAAACAGGTAAATTCTGTAAAGAAAGACTTTGCAACCAGATTCTTAAGCGATTGCGGACTTCTAATGATAGAATTAATTCTTGAAGTCTAGAATTGGCTACCTCCTTCTCATCCAAACAAAAAGATCGCAAACGAACCAAACTATTACGCAAACCCAAGACATTAGCTACTACCCAAACAGTACCGCTCGATTTTTCGCGAAAAATTTCGTCTAAAATTTGAATGTTGCGATCGGTGAGAAAATCGATAACGATCTGTCGGATCGAGTCTGCTGGTAAAACTACTTGTAAAAACCAATCAGATAATTGTCTTGCTTGAGAGTCATTGAGTTGAAAATCTAATAAAACGCGATCGAAAATGCGATCGATTTGTTCTTCTAAAAAATCTTCGCGACGAGCCAGTACTTTAATCAAACGAGGTAAAGACTTATCAAAAAGATCTTTGAGAACGCTGGCTATTATTTTAGCGGTTTTTTCCTCTTTATCTTGTTTGAGTTGTTCGATCGCCAAATTTAACAGCCACAGGATAGCAGCTTCAACTCTTTCGGTTGCTAGGAGTCTTCTGGCTAAATTTTGTAATTCAGCTGGGGTAAGCAACGATCCCATAATTGTATCGGAAACTCGCTTGGCCAGTCTTTCTTGGTTGCGAGGAATTAAACCAGGAGTGAAGGGTAAACGTCTTTTACCCACCATTATCGGTTGATAGGGACGAAAAAGCATTTTAATGGCTATATCGTTAGTAAAATAGCCAATAATAGTCCCAGCTACGGGAGGAATAATGAAGGTTAGTAGGTTAGACCAATTCAAAGCCACAATCTAACAAATAAATCAACGTATAGATCGGGTGACAAATGTCACTATCTTACTTGTTTAACACTAAAACACCCATCATACCATTAGCGATCGGATAATGAACTGCTTTAGTAAAACCAGCATTTTTACCTAGCTTAATTTGCTCTTCTCCAGTCGGAAAGCGATCCAAACTGGGGCTAATATAAGCATATTCTTCAGTTAAACCTAAATTTCGCGCCATCGGCACGACTATGTTATCTAAATACCACTGCTGAAAATTATTTATTATCCCATTATTAGGACGATGAAAGTCGAGAATAGCGGCTTTTTTACCTGGTTTGAGAACCCGATACACTTCCCGAAGACATTGAGATATATTAACTACATTACGCAAGCCGTAGCCCATGGTAATACAATCAAAATAGTTGTCATCGAATGGTAAATTGAGAGCATCTCCTTCGATCCAGTCGATCGCATAGCGGAAATTGCGATTTTTGGCGATCGCCAGTTGTTCTTTAGAAAAATCAAGTCCGATCGCTTTACCTTCTTTACCGACATTTTTCGCTAATAATACAGTTAAATCGCCACTTCCGCAGCATATATCTAAAACTTTAGCTCCTAATTTCGGTTCTGCCCATTTTACAGCCATTAGCTTCCAAATACGATGCTGGCCCAAACTTAAACTATCGTTCAAGCGATCGTAAACTGGTGCGATGCGATCGAAGATTTCTTTTATTTCCGCCGAACTTGGGGATACTTCTGTACTATTCACAAATATATAATTGATAGGGGATACCAACGCGATAATAGTTATCGGGATCTAGGGTACAATTTTTATTTTGCCCTATTTGCAGTTTCGGGGGATATTCTTTTTGTCTCAATCCCGGTGCTACGATCCACAAATTTACGATTGTGGAAGATTTTAGCTGAGTTAGTCGCTGCCACATTAGATTATAACTCGGATCGCGCTCTAAAAATGCTAAATATGTCGCCGTGCTTTGGCTTCTAATGCGATCTAATGCTAATCCGTAACTAATACCTAAAGCTACTTCATTAGAATTGTTATATCCCGTCACTACCATAGTAGGTTCTGAAGATCGAGCGAAGATTTTGGCTGTTAAGTTTGGTAAATAGGGTTTTTCTAAAACAATATTATTAATTACTAAAATACAACTTATTAAACCGACGATCGCCACAATAATTATCCGCTCGCTCTGAAGTTTATTTTTAATTTTTAGACCTAACAAACTGGCCCCTAATAAAGCACAAAAAGCTGGATAATAAATAAAATGGTAGCGAGGTGCGACGGTAATATCTTTACCGAGAATGTAAATTATTCCGAAAAATTGCAACAATACTAAAGCAACGAAACTAGCTAAAATAACGGTATTTTTATGAGTATTTTTATCCTTCCAGATCGATTTTAAACCTTGGCTTACTTTAGTTATAAACCAAATTGCAAATAAGATAGTTAAGATACCCATAAAAATTTGCATCCCTCGAGGCTGATTTTCTAGAGGAAGGGCGATCGCTACTAATAACCAAGCTAAAAATGTTTGTAATAAAGGAATTATATGTTCTGGGGCTGGCAACCAACCAGTTTTAGGATTAGTAAAATGTTCGATTAAAATCGGCAACCAGGGCAGTAAAAAGATTAAAGGTAAAATAAGATAAAATAGTTGCGCTCCTATTGTTTTATTTTTGTTTTTCAATTTTTCATAGTTTCGACCTTTGAAAATTAACGTTGCTAAAATAATTGCTTGGGCTGCATAGGCTAGCAAACAAAAATAATGCACGTAAAAACTAATACTGTTAGCTATTATCCAAATAAACCAAAAATATTTTTGTTCTGGTTTTTCAAGTTCGATCGATCTTGCTATTTTTATTAGGCAAATTAAAGAGATAGTAATTAAAACAATTGGCAAAGTATAATGACGGGCTTCTTGACTTAAATAAACCCCAAAAGGAGAAAAAGCCATTATTGTCGCAGCCATTAACCCAGCAAGAGGAGAAAAGGCAATTCTATTAAGATAATATACCAGCGCGATCGAAATGATTCCTAATATTGCTGGCAAACTTCGCAACTTCCAAACTAAATCTAAATCGAAAATATTCAGCAATTTTAACCACTGATTTGTAGCGCAAAAAAATAGTGGCGGATGAGTCGATTCTTTAATAAGATTTTGGGCAATTTCAGCGCAACTAGTTTCAATATTTAATCTCAATATATTTTGTAAATCGGCTGGTGTAAATACTATTTCTTTCGGAATATTTTGATAACTTTTTCCCAGACTAAATATAGCCGTCAATACTTCATCTATTCCCAAATTTTTTAAATCTAAATTTACTAATCTCAGTATTCCTCCTAAAATAACGATCGCGATTAAAATCCAATAATGTTTGTAATTTAGTTGAGTTTGTTTTGGCATTTTTTACGGTTATTGTCAAGTGCGATCGCTACCATTTTTAAATTTTTCTAGTAATTCAAAAAACTTCTCTCAAGCATCTTTATCGTCTTGTGAATAGAAAAAAAATTATCATAGCCCGAGACTGACTAGATTTTATTCGATAATATTTTCAGATCCATTTAGTAAATTATTCATCTTCAGTTATCGGCTAAATTTTCTCGATCGTTAGCCAACAATAAAAAATCCTCAACCCTGAAAATTAAACGTTTTCCTAAATACATCCTCAGTCTTGTTGTCTTCCTTCTAAGATATTGTAGAAGTTTGCCATAATTTGATTATTAAAATTTAAAATAACCTCAAAAATTACAAAAAATAACTTAAATTAATTTATTCCAGAAAAATATTCGCAACTTCGACAATATTGTTTAAAATTTTTATTTATTTTTACTCTAATTCTTGTTAGTAGAGTACCGCAATCTTCTAAATTATTTTTAACTTTCGTAAAAAAATTACAGTGAATTTTCAAAATCGATCGACCGCAATCTTGACATTTTTCAATCTCTACCATATTAAAGTCAAATAGTCAAGAAAAACATTTATACTAAAAAATGAATAAACTAAATTCAGAAATAATATTTTAAACCCAGTTTGAATTCGATCGCAGCGAAGCAAAATGAAATTAGAAGAACGAAAACAAACATTAGCCGAAAAATTAGATCTACTAAAAAACAGCCTCAGACCCGGACAAAAGAGCCTAGCAGAGTGGGTTGGGGGTCAAATGGCAGTTTCAGCCGTACCAGGTGCGGGAAAGTCCCACAGCTTAGCCGTAGCAGCGACAATAGCCATAGCCAGACATCAACTGCATACTAAAAAACAATTAGTAGTAGTAACATATACCAGATCCGCCGCCGCAGCAATTAAAAAGAAAATACGCGATCGCCTTAAAGATCTCGGTTTGTCTGGGGGCAGTTTTGCAGTATATACTTTACACGGTTTAGCCCTTCATATAGCCAGTCGCTATCCAAACTTATCTCAACTCAATTTAGAAACATCGACCCTAATCAATCCTAATTCTAGTCATAAAATTATTAGAACCTGTGTCGAAAAATGGATCGCCAATACTCCCCGAAGATATCAAAAACTGTTAATCGGAAAAGGGTTTGATGGAGAAGATACAGAAAGACTGCGAAGACAATCGGTATTGCGTACCGAAGTATTACCCAGTTTAGCCCATACAGTAATTAGAGAAGCAAAAAGTTCCGGTTTGTTGCCAGAAGATGTTTGGCAATTAAGCCAGCAAACCCCAGACGAATACGAAATTTTAGCGATCGCAGCCGGATTGTACCAACAGTATCAGAAATTAATGAGCGATCGCAATTTTTACGACTACGACGATATGATTCTCGCTTCTTTAAGGGTATTAAAAGACCCCGTAGTCCGACAAATGTGGCAAAAACAAGTATTTGCAGTATTTGAAGACGAAGCCCAAGACTCTAGCCCCTTACAAGAAAAATTATTGCGAATCCTGGCACGAGATCCAGAAGACAAAAATAAATACAATTTAGTTAGAGTCGGAGATCCCAACCAAGCCATCAACTCCACATTTACCCCAGCAGATCCGATTTATTTCAATACGTTTTGTGAAAATTGCCAACAAAACGGCAATTTATCGACTATGAATATGGCCGGACGCAGCAGTAAAATTATTATCGACAGTGCCAATTTTATGCTGAAGTGGGTCAATCAACAGACAAGCAAAAAAGATCCCCAAAGCGATCGAGATAAAATAGAACTGCCATTCCGCCAACAAGATATATTACCAGTATCCCCAGAAGATCCTCAACCCGATGCCAACCCCAAACCAAGCGGAAAAGGATTAGAAATATACAAACCCGAAGATATTTACCATAGTGTAGATCTTATTGAAGAGCGAATTATAAAATTACTTACAGCCAACCCAGATCGCAGCGCGGCAATTTTAGTTCGAGAAAACAAACAAGGTCGTTTTTTAGCCGAACAACTAGCTAATTTAGCAAGAACTCACAAAATTAAAATTTATGAAGTTGGAGAAATAGAGCGTCACTCCCACATTCCCGCAGAAATACTTAAAATTCTCAAATTCCTCGATCGCCCCCATTCTCCTGAATATCTCAAAAATGCTCTAGAAATATTGCAAAATAGAGGACTAATATCCACTCAAGATCTTAACGCCCTAGCTACTTGTTGCGAAGAATTTCTCTATCCTAGCCCGCTATCGGAACCCCAAAAACCCCAGATCGAACAAGCCAGTCGTTTCTGTTGCCAACTATTGCGATCGAGAATAGAATTACCCCAATATCAATTAATTACTTTTTTGGGAATGGCTTTAAAATATGGTGGCAGCGAATTGGCTACCGTAGAAAAATTAGCCGAAAGAGTATTCAAACAAATAAGAGGCAATATTTCCTTAAAAAATATTATCGCCGTTCTACAAGAGATAGTTAGTTCCGAAAATTTTGAAGCTGTCGCCGATGAAGATAGCGAAGATCGATATACTCGCAGCAACCAAGTTACCATAATTACCATGCATAAAGCCAAAGGCTTGGACTGGGATTATGTATTTATCCCATTTTTGCACGAAGATATCCTTCCTGGTAAGCCTTGGGTACCCAATGCAGCTAAATTTATCGGCGATTTTACCTTAGCCGAAGTCGCACGGGGGCAAATTAGAGCAGCAGTACACAGTCAATATCAAGATAGTTCGCGATCGATACCCTCTCCAGATGAAGCTTGGGCGATCGCAGCTAAATTAAAAACAGCCGAAGAATTTCGCTTGTTGTATGTAGCGATGACTCGAGCCAAACGTTTGTTGTGGCTTTCTGCAGCGCGACTCGGGCCTTTTCGTTGGAATACTTTTAGAGGAGATACTGGCAACAATATGCAATCGAAACAAGCAACTCCGGTTATTTTATCTTTAAAAGAGTGGAAAAGGGAGCAGCTTCGCTGAAGTCAGAAGTTAGAGATACTACTCACTACTCGCTACTCACCACTCCCCTTCGGCCACAAACAGATCGATTACATTTTTTTGAGCTGCGATCGCAATCTTTCTAATTCAGAATCTACTTCCGATTTAGATTCGAAGCTAGAAGTTTCTTCTGGTTTTTGCTCTTCTTCTTTTGCTGATGGTAAAGCTTCTCGAGCAGGAGAAGATCCCGATATTTGCGCTTTCATTGCTGCTAATTCGTCATCGACACCACTGCTTGCTTCTAACTCGGCAAATTGTCGATCTAAGCCAGTTCCGCCAAGTTCTGTGATCGATTGGGATTCGGCTTCCATTTGTAAGACTTTTTCTTCCATACGCTCGAAAGCAGACATCGCACCGCTAGTATTGATACCGCTGAGAGTGCTTTGTAGTTCCTGATTAGCTTTAGCCGCTTTAGAACGAGCCTTGAGCATATTTTTCTTAGTTTTAGCTTCAGAAATCTTGCTTTCTAAGGCGATGAGATTATTTTTGAGAGTTTGTACCTGAGACTTTTGGGTCTTTAACTGAACTTCTAAAGTTCCAGCAGTTTCAGCGTATTGCTTTTTGCGAACTAAAGCTTCTCTGGCTAGAGTTTCATCTCCTTTTGTCAAAGCCAACTGGGCCCGTTGCTGCCACTTATCAGCTTCGCTTTGGTTTTGGTTGAATTGTTGTTCGGTACGTTTTTGTTCGGCAATTGTTTTGGCAACGGCTGTTCTCAGTTGCACCAACTGCTCTTGCATATCGATGACCGCTTGATCGAGAACTTTCTCTGGATCTTCAGCGTTATCGACCATGCTGTTGATATTGCCTCTAACAATTCTGCTAATACGATCGAATAATCCCATGATGCTTTTTTGTCCTGTGGTCGTCGTTTACAAAAGTTAATTTAAAAGCAGGAAATAAATTATCCTGTTCTTGCTGAAAGTTATTTAAAATACCCTAAATCGATATTTTCTTTTTATTTTAAGAAGCGGGCCGCAAAAACCCCACCTCATCCTTTAAGCCGATCTGTTCTTACTTTAATAATTTTAATTAGCCTCGGCATTAAAGAGCTAGGGTATTGAAAATGATAACTTTCTTTATATTTCTATTTTGCCTTTTTTTCTGAGATGGTAGTTAGTCGTGAAAATAAATTAGGTTGATTGGTCTTCTTAATGAGTCTGCGACTCCTGGCTTTGATGTCGGATCGTTTTTCGATTTGATTCGATATCACTAATATTATTACGAACTTCCCAGCCCATGAATTTTTTTTCTAAATCTTCATCGTAATCTTGCTTGCCAATTAATTGCGACTCGGCCTGTCTTTTTCGATCGAATCGATTTCCATTGGCGATAAAATCGTTTTGCGATCGTTTTCAGGAGATCGCTGGGCTTTTTCTTTGACAACAGCCAATAATTTCGATCGACTCAGGTAAGTTTTTTGTTGGGCTTTAGCCACAGCAATTTTATGTTCTAGGGTTGACAAGTCTTGTTTTAATCTCTTGACGATCTCGTTTTGCTCGAGCAGCTCTGTTTCTAATCTTTGGGCACAATTGTGATATGGTTGTCTGTGCTGCAGTGCTTCTTTAGCTAATTGTTCGTTCCCTTTTACTATTGCTAAACGAGCGCGATCGTGCCATTGTTTTGCCGCAACAATATTTTTATCTAATTGTTTGGCAATATTTCTGCGCGCGGCGATCGCACAGGCTACAGCTCGACGCAACTCAACTAATTGCGCTTCAGTTTGGATAATCATCTCGATGAGGATCTTTTCTGGATCTTCTTTTGGCTGCATCCCTCGCCAGATTCGTCCCCAAAAGCTCATTAAAGCCCTCCTTACCTCTGTTTGTAACTCTTTAGTTTGGAGCTAATATCTTTATCCTATCTGAGATTTTTTAGCTTTGCTTCGGCAGGAAGTTCCCTAGGGGAAATGGTCTCGAGGATATGGGATTTATACAAATAAGGGCGTAGAGATAATGGTAATAAAGCTGTTGCCAGATCCGAATAAGCTCCCGGTATTACTTTAACCTCGATCGCTCTTTGCTGGCTCGGATCTGCTGTGGTTTGCGATCGCGCTTCGATCGTCACGATAGTTTGCAAGTCGAGTTGTATTAATTCGTTTGCGGCTAAATTCGGTATTTGGGGAGCTAAATCTTCAGTAATTTCCGGTTCAATTTCAGCGATCGTTGCTGGGGTGGAGATAGTTCTCACTAAAATTGTATTTCCGATCGCCAATAAAATGACCGCAGCGATACTTAAAGGACTCAAAAATAGTTCGCTCCAAGTTTTATTTTTTTGCTCCCTAGGTTCGTCCTCGATTAAAATTGCTTGCCATATTTCTTGTTGGTTTGTTGTTTGGCTTAAATAATTAATTGGACGTTCGATCGGACTGTTTTGATTCGCTGTTGGTAAATTTAAAGCCGCTTGCTGGCATATTTCCGCGCTGGTTTGTTGTGAGACAGGAAATAATCTTTTTTGATTTTTTGTCATAATCTATAGCGATCTTGTCGCTCTCGAGTTATCTTGATTACAATTGTTTTTTTGAGAGGGGATATTTTTCCGTTCTCGCATTTAGATTATTACAATAATTTTTGAATATATTCTGCGATCGTAAACTTTATTTGTTAGTTTTTAATTGTTTGCTTAATATCTTCTATTTTTCTTAGCAATAAAGATAATATGTCTTTTCATTCTCTTGAAAAACTTATAGCAGATCTCGAACGACAACCGGGTTGGGAACGATATCGTTTGTTTCAGCAAACACTTCAATCTTGGTCGGATCTTGTCGGCCCTAACTTAGCTCGAGTTTCTCGGCCCGTAAAGATCGATCGCAATATTTTATACGTGGCTACTTCTAGTTCTGTTATCGCTCAAGATTTGACCATGAAACGCTACGATCTGCTCGAGCAGATAAAAGGGCATTTACAAGTTAATTTCGTTGATATGCGCTTTTCTACGGCAAAATGGCGCGCCGCTCCACCGAAATCCCCCCCTCAAGAAGTTGTCAATCGAGTCGAGCCAAACATCCCACCTCTAGCTCTCAATTCTAATCTTAGCGACCCCAATCCCCAAATTGCTCTCGATCGACTTGCAAATATGATTCGACAAAGATCTCTCGATTTACCTCTTTGCCCTTCTTGTCAAGCCCCAACTCCGATCGCCGAATTAAATCGCTGGCAAGTTTGTGCTTGTTGCGCGGCTCGAAACTGGTCTTCAAAACATATTTAGTTTTAATTTTCAATAGAGTTATTCCTTATTTTTTATTTAGATTTACTTTTTTTATTTCCTTTTTTCTGCGATCCCCATATTTAGCCTGTCTAAATTTTTAAGCGATCGATTCTTGGTTTTTCTGATTTTGTTTCTATATGTTAATTAATTCTAAAAAAAGAATAAAGAAGAAAAAAGATTGGGGATCGCCAAAACTATTATCAGATCGAGGCTTTAGTGACGGGATCGCAACTACGGCGATCGAGCAAAATAAAAATAATCAGCTCAATAAAGCTCGAATCAACTAAATTATCACAAATAAAATGAAAACAATAAATTTTTTGACATCTAGCTGTCGTTACTGTCGTTACTATAAACCAGAGGGCCGCAGAGGGGGGATCTGCAATCGATTAGAAGTTCCAGTGGAGTCGAGTTGGAAAGCTTGTTCTTTGGCTCTACCTCCTTTTGCTTGTACCGTACCAACAATAGAAAAATTAGTTATCTTAACTACACCTTCAAATCAAACAACAACAACGATCGCAGCCGATAGATGCGAACCTATTTCTCGATAATTACTATTTTTTAATAAAAGTTTTTAATAATAAACCGAGAGGGTAACTTCTTTATTAATTGAAGTTACTCTTAATTTTTTCAATAATAAAATTAAATATAAATCCAATAATTGTTACTTTAGACTTTGTTTGGCTACTGCTTTAAGTTTTAAATAAAATTTAGATCGATCTGGCAATGGAGTAAATCGCTCGATCGATTTTTGTACTGTACTAGTACTAATCCAATTTGGTTGGTAAGCAACTACGGGTTTTTCTGAATTTTTATCTTTATTTTTCGCTGCGATCGCATCATTTTTTTCTTCTAAAGTTAATAATAATTTCTTGAATTTGCTCTGGCTGGCAAGAGGTGATGATTCCGATTTTTTTTCTATTGCTTGAATGATGGGCTGACTGAATTGAATGGGCTTTTTTGAGTTTTCTCCTTCGATCTCGCTATTATATTGGTAAGTATCTAGATCGATATTTCGCAAATATTCTGGCAATCGACGACAAATTAAACGTTCGAAATCGTGATTGAAGTGATAAGAAGGATTGCCTTTACGCAGCCAACTAGTTAAAATATGTTCGACAGAAACAGCTTTATATCTACCCAAATAAAGAGCTTCGATCGTCGCCAAACGCAACCAGAGAGGCGTATATTGTTCCAACCATTTTTCTACTATTCGATCGGGCGGTTTTTCTTTGATTTCAAAACTATAATAACTGAGTAAAGCTATAGTCTGAAGCACTATTGAATCTTGTGTTGATTCTCTCATGTAATTCTGAATTGTTGTTGATTTATTAGTTGGTTAGAGCGAGTTTTAAAGAATACAATTGGAGTAAATCTTTTTTCGCAATTGGCAAATTCTCCCCATCTCTATCGGCTTTGTTGGTTAATTGTAGTAATTCTACTAGATATATTCCAGGATATGAGAATAGATCTAGAAACTTTTTTACATTTTTTTTGTCTTTAGTGTTAGTCGGTGCGATCGAGAATACTTAGATTTAATATTTGTTGTATTTACCAGATGAATAATAGATATACTCGATCCTTATCAAAAGCAGGAAATTTAAAATCTGTTTTACTAGTCGCCAAAAAATATAACTTTTTAATCATTTGGGAAGAACAGAAATATGCAAAAGTTAGGGACTTTGGGTACATCTGTTTTAGTCACGGTTGGTTTAATTGTTTATCTCGAAGCTTTTCCTATTAATGCCAATAATTATCCTCAAGATAAAGAAATAGAAAAGATAGAAGAAGAAAAAGTAGCAAACTATACAATTAAGCAATTAATCAAAAATCGGATCTTAAATCGCTTTCGTTTGAGAGATGATTGCCAACTATTTCTTTGAGGTTTTAATTGTCAAAATTTGTGGTGGAGTTGAGTCTGGAGGATAAAGAAAATCAACATAAACCAATTTTCTCGATCGCCCGGGAATATTTAAAGTTAAGATTGGTTTTCCCATTTCCCCTCGATGTTGAACTAAATGAACGTAGCGAGTGCGAGGTAAGTTGAGATCGTCGTTATATTTTACCCTGACCGTACCGCGAAAAAAAACTTGTGCGGCCCGAGGAAATAAAAAAAGCAAATTATCATCATTAAGACGATCTTGTTTGATTGGGGTGTCGATGCTGAGGTTGACCGTTTTAGTTTCTGCTTTGGGATTGTATAAAGGCAAACTTAGACTGTATTGTACCCCATAATTACCGTGAGCTTGATAGGCAGTATCTTCATAGCGTGCCGCCATTTTAGCAGTTTGGATCTGATTAGTTCCCAATCTTCCCCCGTATAAAGTACTCAAACCATAAGAAAAAGCCGCACCCGGATCGGGAATAGTTAAATTTTCGCTGCTATCTTTATCTACTAAATTAGCTCGCCATTGAGAACCGATCGAAATTCCAGCAACTCGACCATAAATGATATTACCAGAATTGCCTAAAGGAGTCGGAGCGCGATCGCGTGGTTGGGCTAAATTTCCTGTATTTAATAATTCAAGCCATTCTTCTACAGTCGGTTTTCTTTCTTCTCCTTCCCTATCTAGCGGTGCAAACTTGGCCAAACTAGCAGCATAAACCCTTCCATCGCTCTGCAAACGTAAGTAAGTCGATCGCCCGTTTATGGGGGGTTGCAAGTCTTTTACTGGAATGGGTAAATTTAAGATCGCTCGAGTTTCTCGGGGCCCGATCGCAATGCGATCGCTAAAAATATCTTGTCGCTTTCCTCTTAAAATATCGTCTGTTACCCTGCTACCCGGGCCTGCATATACTTTTCCTAAAGGATTGTTTTCTAGCGGGCCGAGCTTGATAAAAGGGGCATCTGGCTGAGATAAATAACTCGCTCCAGCTAAAATATTAACTGTGACGGTTTTTTCGGTCGGATTGTGTAAAATTATTCCTAAATAAAGGGATCTGAGATCTTCTGGTGTGGCTGCTTTAGCGACGTGATGGGCAAATATATCGAAGCGTCCTTCTAAAGGATAGTTTAAATGGGCTTCTGGATTTGTTTTTCCCGAACTAGGAAAGGTGGATAGTAAAATTCCTGGCTCTAAAATTAATTCGGGACTGTTACTATTAAATACTGGTACTCGATCTATTTGTCCGGGTAAAGGACGAACTTGTTGAGATTTTACTATTTCTCTGGGCGGCATCGACTTGGTTTGAGCGAAAATTAGACAAGCTAGCAACTCTAACAACATGAGAGGATCTAAGAGATAATTAATTTACCATCCTACAATCCATTCAGAAGAGCGATCGATCTTTTATGTTCCCTAAAAATAGTTTTTTGTCAAAATACTTCATAGTACTAAAGTCCTCATATCTTTACACGAGCGTTTAAAGATAACAAAATAGATAGCAATTTTATTTGAAAAAATCAAAAAATGTAAAAAATCTTATTATTTTTTATCCCCTACCGAGAGGGATTTTATTTCATATTTTGTACCGACATACCATGGTACGTCTTAGCGATCGCCAACTTGAAGATAAAAATTATTCAGCAATCGTTTCTGCTGTAAAATCTAAATTACTACTCTGCGATTGGGTTAAAGGTTTAATATAAACCAAAACGATCGAAAAATAGCTAAGATAAATAACATTTTAAATTTTTGACTTTTTTATTATGTTTGCTCCGGGAACACTTATCAACGATCGCTATACACTTCAAGATAAATTAGGCGATAATTTATTGCGTCAAACTTGGTTAGCAAAAGACAACCAATCCCAAAATTCAGTGATCCTCAAATTACTTGCTTTTGGCAGTCCGATGCAGTGGCAAGATCTGACATTATTTGAAAGAGAAGCAGCGATTTTAAAAAATATTTCCCATCCCCGGATTCCTAAGTATATAGAATATTTTACCATTGAAGAAAAATATAATTATTTTGTTTTAGTTCAGTCTTATATTCCCGGTCATTCTTTACAAAAAATGCTCGATCGCGGCAAAAGATTCAGCGAATTAGATTTAAAAACTTTAGCAACTCAAATATTAGAAATATTATCTTATTTACATCAATTAAATCCGCGAGTACTCCATCGCGATCTCAAACCGAGTAACATTATTTGGGGAGAAGATAACTATATTTATTTAATTGATTTTGGCGCGGTACAAATTCAAGCAGCAACCCCAGGAAAAAGTTTTACAGTAGTCGGAACTTACGGTTACACTCCGATCGAACAGTTTGGCGGCAAAACAGTTCCAGCTTCAGATCTTTACGCCCTAGGCTGTACTTTAATCCATTTATTAACCGGAATTGCTCCAGCAGAATTACCCCAAAGATCGGGAAAAATTTATTTTAGAAATTTAACAAATCTCGATCGCAAATTTATTAAATGGATCGAATGGTTGAGCGATCCGATGGTGGATAAACGCCCCCTTTCAGCAGCAATTGCCCTCCACAATTTAAACAAAAAATCTCGAAATAATAAATCTTTAACTCGAAATATTGCTAAATCTATTTCTAATGCTTTATTTTTAAAACCAAATCAATTAGTTTTTGCCGCTAAATTTGGTTTGAATGCCAGCAAACCGCCCAGAAAAAGTAAAATATCTTGGGATTGCACCGGAGAAGTACTTAATATTAAAATTCCCGCGATCGGAATGTTTGCTACTCAAGATTTATCGGAATTTATAGCTTTAGTAATTGTTATTTGTTGGTTCGGGCCGTTATTTTTAGTATTGTTAGCAAGTTTTACTCTGCCAGCATCTTTGCTGATGTTAACCTTAATTGTATATTTATTAATTTCCGATTTAGAAAGACGTTTAACTACGATAGATTTATATTTGGGAAGAAAATATTTAATCGTTGCTTATAAAATTCTCGGCATAAATTTAAACTTATTAAAATTACCAAAAAATAAAATAACTCAATTAAGCTTTCTGGTCGATCGGCAAGAAAAAAAAGGATTAATTTCCCTTAACTGCGGTCAAAAAAAGTATCTTTTAAATATATTGAAACGCTGTTCGGTTCAAGAGAAAGCTTGGATAACGCTCATCTTAAGCAATTGGAGCGATCTGCCCGTTACCGACAAATCTAGGCTAAAAAATATTTATCAGTAATTTGACAGAGAATCTATAGAAAAAATAAAAATTCTTTGTTACAGTACATAAAAAAAAGTTAAATCTAATATTATAAAATCGAATCCATCTCGATTTTATAAATAATGAGCGATATAATAGGCACTTTTATTGACAATACTCTATCAGGAACGAACTTAAACGATCGAATTATCGGACTGAGACGAGGTTTAGATATCAGAGATTATAGCCAATTCACTCGATCGATAACGATCCAACCAGGTCGCATTAATAAAGGTAACGGAGAATTCGATTTTAGTAAGAGTTTTGAAACCTTAATCGGTGTGGTAGGTTTGGCTAATGCGATTGATACATCTAGCAGCACTAGCCTGACAGGCTCGATCGATCTCGATTTCAGTGCCGATCTTCTAACAATTGTTGACACTATTTTAGGCAATATCACCATAAATAGACAAAACTTCGTTAACGTAACTGGTACTGTTGCCG
>CAYWIH010000009.1:0-61550 GCA_964458305.1 uncultured bacterium
TAAAAATAATTTTTAAATCTCCAGTCCGATAAATGATTGGAGATTTTTTTTATATAGCAATCTAAAACTTACATAAAAGCGATCGAATAAGCTCGACAATAAGTGCAAAATTAAGTTCGACCCACCTAAAAATTAAGTTAATGCGTATTTTATTTTTGCATCCTAATTTTCCAGCACAATTTCGCCATTTAGCAGCAGCTTTAGGTAAAGAAAGGGGACATCAGGTAGTTTTCGGAACGAAACGCAAAGAAGGAGAAATCGCCGGAGTTTATAAAGCACTTTACGAAGTAACTCGCGAAGCCAACCCCCAAACCCATCATTACGTCAAAACCTTAGAAAATGCCGTGCTTCAAGGTCAAGCAGTTTATCGTTTAGCAGAAAAACTAAAATCCGAAGCATTTATTCCCGATATAGTTTACGGCCATTCCGGTTGGGGGCCCACTTTATTAATGAAAGATGCTTTTGCTAAAGCCAAATTATTATGTTATTTCGAATGGTTTTATAACTCGAGGGGGTCTGATGCTGACTTCGATCCTTCAGATCCTTTATCGGCCGACGATATTGCCAGAATTAGATTTAAAAACGCGCCAATTTTAAGCGATCTATATACTTGCGATCGCGGTCTTTCTCCAACTCTTTGGCAAAAACAACAGTTTCCATCAGAATTTCAAGATAAAATTACCGTACTTCACGACGGGATCGATACCAACTTTTTTAAACCCGAACCAGGTACAAAATTAGTAATACCTCGAATAGAATTAGACTTAAGCGAAGTAGATGAAATTGTTACTTACGTAGCCAGAGGAATGGAGCCTTATCGCGGCTTTCCACAGTTAATTGAAACGATCGCTATTCTCCAAGAAAGAAGGCCGAACTGTCATTTTGTTATTGTTGGTGAAAATCGCGTCGCTTACGGGAAAAATTTACCTGACGGTAAAAACTATAAAGATGTAATGCTCGAAAAATTTCCCCTCGATTTATCGAGAGTCCATTTTACTGGATATTTAGCTTATTCTGAATATTTAAAAGTATTAAAAGCCTCTTCAGTGCATATCTATTTAACCAGACCTTTTGTCTTATCTTGGTCGATGTTAGAAGCATTATCCACAGGTTGTTTGATAGTCGGTTCTAATACTGCTCCAGTCAAAGAAGTAATTCAAGATGGGGTTAACGGTTTATTGGTAGATTTTTTCTCTCCCAAAGAAATAGCCGATCGCGTCGAAGAAGTTCTAAATCATCCCGATCGCATGGCTCAAATAAGAGAAAAAGCCAGAGAAACTATCTTGAAAAAATACGATCTAGCTAAGTTATTACCGCAACATTTAAAATGGATCGAAACGGGAGAAATTAAAAATAATAAATCGACTTCTTCAGGAAAAAATAAAAAGAAAAAATCTTTTATCAAAGAAATAGATAAATTAACAGGAGAAACAGAAAAAGTTAGAGAAAACGGAGTTTTACCAATCGGCGATCGCAATTTAAACGGGCAAGAAATAGTATCTTTATTAGATCGATATCAAATGTTACCGCAACTAATTCAACAGGTAATAATTGACGAAGCGATCGCGGAGATTACTAATACTCTCGAAGAACAAAAAAAAGCTTACACTTTATTTTTACAACAAAATAATTTAACAGATCCAAAAGCATTAAATCTTTGGTTACAAAGTCGTAATATCAATTTAGAACAGCTACAAAATTCAGTCAGCCGATCGCTTAAAATCGAAAAATTTAAACAAATAACTTGGGCTAACCAATTGCCATCTTACTTCCAAAAACGGCAACAACAGTTAACTCAAATAGTTTATTACATGGTAAGAGTTAAAGATTCAAATCTCATTCAAGAAATTCATTCTCGTTTAGAAAAAGGTGAAAATTCTTTGGCAAATTTAGCACAACAATATTCTCAAGGTCGCGAAGCTTTAAGCGGAGGTAAAATAGGGCCGATACTATTAAGTACCATTCATCCAAATTTAGCGAAAATACTCGTAGAAAGTCAACCAGGTCAATTATTACAACCAATTCAAATCGAAGAATGGCATATTGTTGCCAAACTAGAACAGTTAATTATTCCACAACTCGACACGCAAACCAGCCAACAGCTTCTTAACGAATTATTTAATATTTGGTTGCAGCAGCAAGTAAAACAAAAAACAAAAGTCATTAGCTAAATAAAACTTAATTTTTCACAAAGCGATCGAACAATAAGAAAAACTAAAGCGAGTAAAATTTTTAATATTAAAAAAAATCTAAACTTAATATTTTGCGTGCGAAAAAAATGAAAGAAATTCGCTCGATTTACTTGAAAAATTTATTTATTGATGGTTCTTTTGGTAGTGTGATTTTAGGAACGAATCTCGATCGAGTTCGTTTGCTATTTAAAGAAGCAACGGCCGAATATGAATATAGTCCAAACAGTTTAGTTTTGGTTTACGGAAATATTGAATTTTTCTTTAGAGATCGAGTTTTAAACTGTATTTCTTGGCATCCTAATCTATGCACCTACGACCCTTATTTACCCAATGCTGGATCGATCGATCTCGATCCTTGGATCGTTTGGAATGGTTTAACAATGGTAGAAGCAGAAAGAGAATTAATCGCTAGTTCGATCGAGTTTCGTAAGGTTACAATCCCAGAAGGATTAACATACGAGGGGGATAGTGTTGTAGAGTTAATTACCAATTGCAATACGAGATTAATATTTAGAGGCTTTTTAGATTGGTATTTAGAATGCTTCGAACTATCTCGAGGAATTAAAATAGATACACCTTTAGAATCATTTCTGGAGTTTTATACTTACTGATTTTGGCGTATTAATATGTATTCGAGTTACGCAAAATACAAAAAATATTTCCTCTATTCATTTCGATCGCTTTTAACCTTTTGATAATATCATCGTTGTCATTAACACCGAAGATCGACTGATTAAAAATTGATGCGATCGAGCTATTAAAATCCTTTAAAATATTACTGATAGTATTTTAAAAGACCTTTTAAACCCCCTTGATAGGGAGATCCCAAAGCATAAATATTCCAACCGTCTTTACGATAAAATTCAGCTATTATAATTGCAGTTTCGAGAGAAAAATCTTCAGCAAGATCGTAACGTAATACTTCTTCTTCCGTTTCGAGGTTAACTAAACGAATGTGAGCGTTATTAATTTGACCGAAATCTAAGCTTGATTTTTCTGCATCGTGAATCGTAACGCATAAAGCAATTCTAGCAATATTTGGATCTATTTTAGTAAAATCTATTTTAATAATTTCATCATCTCCTTCTCCTTCACCAGTGCGATTATCTTTTATCAATTTAACGGAGTTATGTGGATCGGGGCTGCTTAAATTATTGTAAAAGATAAGATGTTTTTTATTAATTAATCTTCTATTTTCTCCCAAGAGAAACACCGATACATCGAGATCGAATTTTGTAGTGCGATCGGGATTGGGATCCCATCTCAAACCGATTAATGCTGTTTTTAAATCGGGTGCTAATTTTTCTAAGGATACAGTTTCTCCTTTTTTTAGTGCAATAATCATACTCGCTCTTTCCTGTTGTTAGTTGTTAATGGTTTAAATATAGATTCAAATCTCTATTAATCATAGTATGAACCCAAAACAAAAAAACAAACATATAGAAAAAGTAAGATCTAGTCAGGTTTTTATTTTAAAATGAATAACATATTAATATTATTAAATTTTTTGGAGTAAATAATTACTTAGATTCACTTAAATTTAAAAAATCTGGTATCGCTCTTCACTTTTTGAAAATAGGTTCTAATTTTCCGCCTTTAACCAGCTTAAACTGCTTACCTCGCCAGTAAATTTTATTGCCAAATAAAGCGTATATCCAAAGTAAAAATCCGATCGCATCTCGTAAAGGCACTAACAAAAAATACTTTTTAGCTATATTATCTTGTAAATAAATTACTGCTATAATCCAAGCCATTAATAAACGCAAAAAATAAGTTATTCCCAAAATAAACCACGCTAATTTCGAGCCAAAACTAGCAATCAAAAATAATAAACTAGTTGCCGTACCTTGAGTAAAAATTAATCCTAAATAATCCCAAAACCTTTCTACTCTAATGCAGCGCAACCAACGAATTTGACGGGAGATAAAATCTTGAATATTATTCGTTCCTAAATAATGTTCGACAATACAGTCAGAAAGCACTACTTTATAACCTTTTTTACTAGGAAGATTACCCAATTGAAAATCGTCAGCCAAACAATCAGCGATCGCCTCAAAACCGCCAATTTCTGCTAATACTTGATGATGAATAACAATAGTCGAACCAAATGCAAAACTTATTCCTTGTAATTTTCTCGCAGTTAAAACGCTAGGAGCAAATTGAGTAGAAATATTTAAAGCTTCAAAAACTGCCAACCAGCCTTTAATTCGCGAATTATACAAACAAGTAACTACACCTACTTTTTCCTCTGCTAAAGGTTGCACTACTCGCTTTAAATAGTCAGATTCTACTACAATATCGCTATCGGCAATTATCAAAATATCGTATTTAGCCTTTAAAATAGCATTGGCTAGGTTGCTAACCTTTAAATTAGTACCGATAACGCGAGGATCGATAACTAAACTAAGATCTTTTTCTGGAAAATCCTTTTGTAACTGCTCGACTATTGGTATTATCGGATCTGTATTTTCTCTGACAGCAAAAACGATTTGATATTCAGGATAATCTTGCTTGACAAAAGAGGATAAATTATGATAAGAATCAGGTTCTAAACCGCAAAGAGGTTTGAGGATACTTACCGAGGGGTGGAAATTAGGATTTATCGAAGGCTTATTAGTGAAAAAATCGACAGCAGCATAAATACAATAGCAATAATAAAAGATTGCCGCGATCGATAACAATAAAAACAGCCAAGCTAGATATAGCATTGTTTAGATCGTTGCATCGGAAGTGAAAGAAATAATACTGACACCTAAACCAATAACGCTAATCCCGATTAAACGCAGTTTAGGAATTTTCTCGTGTAAAATCAAGGCAGATCCGAGGATACTAAAAGCGTAACCCATCGCCGTAGCCGGACGAATTAAACTAATATCAGCCCAACTCAGTAAAGAAATGAACGTCAAAAAAGATAGAGCATAACAACCGATTCCGGCGATAATATAAGGATGAGTAATAATTTTTCCCAGCCAGACAAAAACTGAAGAGATCGATCGCAGGGAAAAATCTCCCAATTGTTTCATCCCTTTAGCTGTAAGTATATCTCCAGCAGAATCGGCTAGAGCTAAAATCGCCACACCGAGCCAAATTTTAGGTAAATGCAAGCCGAAAGGCAATAAAAACATGAACGGAGCGTTACTTTTCTTTTTTTTCTGCTTAGAAGATGGTAAACTCACTCCTGCTTCGCTCAAACTGACGATAAATACTCCTATACCAATGACGATTGTAGCTAACCAGCGAACTGGGGTTACAGACTCGTGTAAGATCGACCAAGCCATTATAGCGTTTAAAAGATAGCTAGAAGCGTGGATCGGTAAAACGTAACTTACATCCAACTTAGAAATAGCAAGTAAATATAGCAGCATCGATAAAGTTAAGGTAGAAACACCCAACCAAATCCAGGGGCTGCCAAAAAGATATAAAATTAATTTTTGAATTGCTTCAAATTGGAAAGATTGTACTTCCCCAAAAACCTTCATCGCTCGAGACAAACAAATATCCCCAAAAGCTTGGGTTGTAACTAGTAATCCTAACAGAATTATTTGTTTCACTTAAGATTAGCCATCCTTAACTCGTTATAATTAGTTAGCTCAAAATTATGAAAACTCAAACACTCTCGCACTCGTTTGCTCGTTAAAGCTGCTAACTCTTGTTTCCCAGTTCCTTTTAAGTCAGGATGGGCGTAAATTTCGATTAAATTTACTTTCTTAATATTCCCAATTAAGTGTAATAGGTAATCTTCGCTAATTTGGCCTGTTTGCAATAAGCCATACACTCGATCGGCAAAACCGATTTGTTTTTTTGTAAATATATTTTCGCCAACCTGTCGCAGTCGATCGAAAATAAAAGAGCGAATCAGTTTAGTAGATAAATCGGCCCGATCGAAACTCAAATTTAAGTTTAATTCTTCTTGAGGCAGTCGCACGAATTCGATCGCAAAATTTTCGGCTAATTCGCTAATTATTGCTAAAATTACCGGATGACAGTGCAAGTGTAAATGACCGTCGAGGTGAGATAATTTCAATCCGGTTTGTTGAAATTTTTCTAATTGGGCCTTAATTTCTCGTTTTAATTGGGATCTAGCAGCCCGAGAAAATTGATAGCGCAATCCTGCTACAGTAGGATCTTCAGGGAAATTACCATCGCGATCGACTAGATCGGGAATTTCTGACGCAGGTAGGGCCGATTTGCCGCAACATAAAACTAAATGCAACCCTACAGCTAATTTAGGGCGAATTTTAGCCAATTCTACCGCTTCAGCACAAGCATCTCCCGTTACCATCAGACTGGTACTAGTTAAGATACCGCGATCGAAAGCTCGGGCGATCGCACGATTGACATCCTCCGAAATTCCAAAATCATCGGCATTAATAACTGCAAATCTTTTCATGATTCCTAATTTGTATTAGCAGCAGAGAAAGGGTTTGAGAGTCTTAACCTCTAAACCCTAATCCCTGACTCTCTAATTACCTAAAGGTGCGCTAGTTACTGGCTGCTTTTTCCCTGGTAAAATTTTGAGAGTATTGTAAGCAAATTGAGATAAAGCTGGCATTAATTGAGGTCTTAAAAGACGCTCGTCATATTTGCTCATTCTTTTTTCGTTTTCTTGCAAACAAGTCGAGAAAAATAATTTAGGAGTCAGATCCTCCATAAAATGAGTTGCTTCGCTAGCGGTAAAAGGCTTTCTATCTTCGTCAGTATCTTCAAAAGAATTACCAAAAGCTTCCGATAACTTTTGCAAAGCTTTGCCATAATGCCAAAGAGTGCGGATCGATCGCACCGGGGCCAAACCTCGGCCGCGATTAATTTGTAAGTAAGTAAACCAATTAACAAAGAAGACGATATGACGGGCTTCTTCATCGAGAATGGGATTGAAAATTTCAAACATTGCTTCGGGTAAATAGTTCGCTTGATGGGCGATATCGAACATCCCAAAAGCAAAGAAAGAATCCAAACATTCGCTAAAACCGAAATTAATAAAATCGCTTTCGATATTTTCAGATAATTGTACCGGAGGGGGATCTTTGATTTCCACCTCGTAGCGATCGATCAAAAATTGAATTAACCTACCGTGACGAGTTTCTTCAAATGCTTGCAGCTCGATCGCTTCTTTAATTATCGGATCGTCGATGGTTTTAGCAAAAGCTTCTACCATCACACCCGCTTCTCTTTCGGTAATTAAAGCTTCTCGCCAAAAAGGAATACCGCGCAGTTTTTCTAAAGATACCCGATCTAAATCGGGCCAAGGTAATTTTTCTGGCTCGTAATCTAAATAAGTATCCATGAAATTATGACAAAATAGCTTTTTATGTTCTTCGCTGCCTAATTTCATCATCTTCCTCACACCAATAATTTATCAAATAACGCTCATGTCCAAGATATGATGCCAACTCCTATGGTAATTACAATTACCCCCAATAATCTTCCCGGGGTGATTTTTTCTTGTAAAAAATATCTCGCTCCCATCAGACTGACTAAGTATCCTATCGCTGTGGCCGGACGAATTAAGCTGACATCGGCCCAACTCAACAGAGAAAGAAAAGTTGAAAATGCGATCGCATAACAACAAATTCCCATCAAAATTAACGGGCTGGTAATAATCCGTCCGACTAATTTCAACATTTTTGATAGGGGGCCTAAAGTTACTCTGCCGATTTTTTTCATGCCTTTTGCCATAAATATATCTCCGGCCGAGTCTCCCATTACCATCACCATTATCCCGAGCCACAAATTAGAGATATACAATCCTGGTAAGACAATAAAAGAAAAATTGATTGGATTTCTTTGCTGGTTTCTTTTGCTGGTTGTTTTTGGCAATTGAACGCTCGATTGGATTTGTCTTTGCTCGCTCCAACTAACGATAAATACTCCGAAAGCGATGATTAAAGTTGCCAACCACCGAGTACTCGATATTTGCTCTCCTAATAATAATGAAGCCAAAATTGCGTTAAATACGTAACCAGAAGCACGAATCGGCAATACATAACTGAGATCGAGACGAGAAATAGCAGTTAAATATAACAATAAAGCGAAAATCAACGTACAAACACCGAGCCAAATCCAAGGATTAGCTAAAAGATCTAAAACAGATCTGCCTACAGCTATGGGTGTCAAAGAGCTTACTTGTCCGATGGTTTTCATACCTCGGCTCAGCCAAATATCACCTAAAACCTGAGATATCACCAACATTACTAAAATGGGAATATTTTTCACGCCCTCTTACCTCACTCACCACTTGCTTTTTAATTTGAAAATTCCTACCTCAACTCCAATAACCAGTATTTTCTCGGATCGATTTTAGTTCGATCTTTAAACTTAACCCAGTCATTAAATTTTGGAATTATTTTTTTGAGATCTACTTATCGATTTCAAAATTTTTAAGAACCATATTCCTGCTTAAAAAAACTGCGATAACTGTAAGCATGAACCCATCGAATCGCCAAACCAATTAGTCGCTCTAATTGTAAATTGTTCTTATAAAAGAAAATAAAAGGAACTGGTTCGTTTTCTACCGTACTTAAAGGAATCGGACGATCGTGCGGCTGATAATTTTCAAGACAATCTTCCGAGACAACTTCAATAGTAGCTTCCCCGTCTCCGGTACTCGTTAAATTAGCAACTAACTCTTGAGTATTGCGATCCCAAACCGCTCCCCAAGTACCGTCATTAGCATCGGCATCACCTTCGTTGTAAACAGCTCGTAATTCGATCGTGCGATCGTCGCTGCCAAAAATATCGAAATCAAACCAAAAATATTTGCCAATGTTTTCGAGATAATCGCATTCTAAGTACCATTCCGGGAGATTGGGACATTCCGGGTAAGCAGCAGTATTACACTGCCCGAGCAGTTTAACTATACTAATCGGAACGAACATTTCTTTTCGATCGCTAATTCCTAATTTTTTAAATCCCTCCTGTAAAAATTGCGGTAATTCTGAGTTTAGGGAAACTTCGTAAGCAATTAAACGATCGATACAGTCTGGCCACATAAATATATTCAAGCATTATAGAGATTAATTTATTTTGATACTTACTTGATTATGACAACCGAATAAATTTAAATGCAAATACTGGAGTACTATTTTCCCTTAGTTATTAAATTTTTTAGCCAGACGGCCGTTAATCCTTGACAAAAAGAAAATTATTGTCTAAATTTTGAAAACTAAAATCGGGTGAATCAATTTTGGATCGAGCAAAACAAGTTTCTGCAATTTGGCAGCGATCGCTACAACAAAACCGCGCGATCGCGATCGTGCGCTCGACAAATGTAAATTTAGGTTTGGCAATGGCAAAAGCTGTCGCAGCAGGAGGAATAAGCTTAATCGAAGTTGCTTGGAATTCTACCGAACCAGAAACTTTAATTTCTAGAGCAAAAGCGGAATTACCAGATTGTACCATTGGAGCGGGGACAATTTTAAATCGATCGGATCTAGAAGGGGCGATCGCAGCAGGAGCAAAATTTTTATTTTCTCCCCATCTAGATTTAGAAATGATGCAAATAGCAGTTAACTCTTATCAAATTCCCTTCGTTCCTGGCGCGCTATCGCCCACAGAAATAGTTACCGCTTGGCGATCGGGAGCTAGTGCGATTAAAGTGTTTCCCGTGGCTGCTGTGGGGGGATTCAGTTATATTAAACATCTTTGCCAGCCTTTAGGTCAAATACCTTTAATTCCTACTGGCGGCGTAACGGTTGATAATGCTCGATCTTATCTTAACGCGGGGGCGATCGCTGTCGGTCTGTCCAGTCAATTGTTTCCCTCTCAATTAGTTGCTCGAGAAAATTGGAGCGCGATCGCAGCAAATGTCAAAATTTTACTCGCAAGCTTAGAGATAAGCAGAAAATCATAATTTGAGCCGCAAAAGAAAAAAATTTTTTTTACCCTCTTGCCAAACTAATTTTTATGGCCTATAATCAAATACTGTTGACGTTAATCCTCGGTAGCTCAGCGGTAGAGCGGTCGGCTGTTAACCGATTGGTCGTAGGTTCGAATCCCACCCGGGGAGTAAAAAAAAATAGCTACGATTCTATAACTTGCAAACTTTCAAGTACCATATTTGGAGTAAACTTTTCAAGAAGTATTCCTGCTGCTTCAGATTCTAAAGGCTTGGAGAACAAAAATCCTTGAGCGGAATTACATCCCATAGATTTGACTCGGGCTAATTGCTTGTTAGTTTCTACACCTTCAGCGATCGTATTCATCCCTAAATGACCCGCTAAAGTAGCGATCGTCTGAATAATTTCCATATTTTCGCCATTATTTCCTAACCTACTAATAAAAGAGCGATCTATTTTTAAAGTATCGATAGGAAAATGATGCAGGTAACTTAAAGAAGAATATCCCGTACCAAAATCATCCATACTCAGCCTAATTTGACGAGATTTTAAGGCTTCAAGAATCTTGGTAGCTGTTTCGGTATTATCGACGATCGCGCTTTCAGTAATCTCTAAAGTCAAACAACGACTATCTATTTTTGTTTGTTGCAAAATCCGATCGACTTCCTCGATCAAATTAGGTTGTGCAAATTGTTTGACCGAAAGATTGACGCTGATAGTTAAATTAGGATTAAAATAGCGTTTTTGCCAACGGCGAAGCTGATAGCAAGCTTCTCGCAATACCCACATTCCGATCGCGACGATCGATCCGGTTTCTTCTGCGATAGGAATGAACTCCCCAGGAGAAACAAGTCCTTTTTCTGGGTGCATCCAGCGTACTAAAGCCTCAAATCCTTCGATCGTGCCGTCGCGCAAACCGATTAAAGGTTGATAATGTATTAAAAATTCATTGCGAGCGATCGCTTTTTGTAAATCGGTTTCTAATTCTAAGGTTTTTTGGGCACTGACGTGCATGTGTGGTTCGAATACCTTAAAACACCCTTTTCCTTCTGCTTTGGCGCGATACATGGCAGTATCAGCGTCTCTAAGAATAGTTTCTGGGGTATGATAATCTTGGGTTGCTAAAACAATACCGATACTGGCATTGATAAAAATTTCTCGCTCGCTGAGGTGGAATGGCAAACTTAATTTTGAATTTATTCTCTCGGCTACTTTAATTGCATCTTCGATTTCTGTAGTATTTTCCAAGAGGATCGTAAATTCATCTCCTCCGAGTCGAGCTATAGTATCTTTGGGACGCAAACAAGATTTTAAACGAGTTGAGACTTCAATTAAGAGACGGTCTCCGGTGGTGTGACCGAGGGAATCGTTGATAATTTTAAAACGATCGCAATCTAAAAACAATACCGCAAAACTATAGTCTGTTTCTTGTTTGGATTTTCTCATCGCTTGTTTTAGTTTTTCCCTAAATAAGGAGCGGTTGGGTAAACTAGTAAGATCGTCGTGGAATGCTTTTTTTAATAGTTGTTTTTGATACTTTTCTCGCTTGGCTATTTCTTTTTTTAATTCTGCGTTAATTGCTTCTAGTTGAGAGGTTCTCTGTTGTACTCTTTGCTCTAGTTGTTGATTTAAAGATTGGATTTGTGCTTTAGCTGAGTGTAAGGCTAACTGATTTTTTACTCTGATCAATACTTCTTGAAGATGAAAAGGTTTTCCAATATAATCAACTCCACCGACTTCAAAGGCCTTTACTTTATCTACTGCTTCGTTTAAGGCACTTAAAAAAATCACGGGTATTTCCCGATTTTTCGGATCTGCTTTTAACTGCTGACAAACTTCATAACCGTCAAGATCTGGCATCATTATATCCAGTAAGATCAGATCTGGCGGAAAATTGTCTACTGCTTTGAGGGCCATTTTTCCTCTTTTGACAGCCCTAACTTCATAGCCATTTTTTGTCAAGATTTCTGACAAAAGACGCAGGTTCGCTGGCGTATCGTCTACCACTAAAATATTTGCTTTAACTTTATATACTTGTTCTCGATCCATCAGAGTAAATCTTGTTTGAGATCTATATTTTTAAAATTTATGAATATTTTTTTGCTTAGCATCTTAGTCTTAAAAATCTCGATTGTAATAAAACGAGATATTTATTTATTATTCTAACTTTTTTTTATTAATAATCTTATAGTCAGTAATGCTTATATTTTCTTAACAAAAATCTTAACGCTGTAATTTATGCCCTTTTTGTTTGCTTTTTAAACTTTTTATTGGATCGAGTAGCTGCAGTCCGAGCAATATTTTTATATTTTTTTTATTTTTGCGTTCGACAAATATTTACCAGCCAATCGACTATTAAATCGAATTTGTTTGCCGTGCAAGCAAAAAATTAAGTATTTTCCCGTAATCAATTTGAAATTTTCAATAATTTACTCAAAAAAAAGGGCGATCGCTTCTAAAAAAAGAAAGTTTCTAAAGCAACTCCAGCCAATACTTACCTCTTTAAAAAAAGATTAGGAGTAGGGCAACCACTAATCTCGAACTAGATCGAATTTTACTAAAACTATTTTTTTGAACAGCAGCCCCCCAAAGAGGGGAGCAATTATATCTGTCAATTGCCTTAAGGTTGCAAGACAGTCAGTTTGCCGAAAATAATTACTATAGATAAGCAAAAAATAATCTCAATCTATAATAAAGAGACTATTTTGAGGTAGCGATCGATTTTTCAAAACTAACGATCTCGCTTTTTTTCTTCAATTGCTTTAAGAAAACCATAACTTCAGTGGGACTGTCTTGTTGAAAACAGATATTATTTAAAACTGCCTCAATTAGTAAAAGTGGCAGTTCGCTCTTAAAGATGATTTTCCGATAGCATTATGCTGTCATAGCTTCTTGCTCTTCGGAGATTACTTCTCCATCTCCATCTACTTGTTTTAAATGAATATGTTTGTAACCTAATTTAATTTCAAACTCATCTCCGGGTTTTAAATTCATTGCTTTAGTATATGTAGAGCCAATTACAATTTGACCGTTTTGATGAACGCTAACTCTATAAGTAGGTTCTCGGCCGCGACCATCTTTCGTTCCTTCTGGGTTGAGAGGAACTCCTTTAGCAGCTAATACCGCATCATAAAAGTCTGTTAAATTAACTCTAGTCTGATTGCTTTTGGTAACTGTATAATAACCGCAGCGTTTAGCGGTTTCTCGTCTTGGTAGGTGAGACAGCTCTTTTACTTTTTGAAGCAGTGCTTTTCCTGTTAAAGTAGTAGGTTGATTTTCACTCATAAGTTCTGAATTGGTTTCTTGATTTTTCTAACTGTTAATTCAGTTTTGTGTCAATAATTTATCTTATCAAAAAGATAACATTAAATAGTTGTAGTTCGACATTTTTTTTCAAAATTTAGTAATTTGATAATAAAATGGTCGTAACAGATTAATTCGGGCTAGTAGGATAAAATGTCAATTGGATTGATAAGCAGGCAATATCGAAAATAAGCTTACTAAATTAGGTACTTCTTTAAGATACGATCGTTTTTTTAGTTAGGTAAAAAAAAAGTATCGACACGGCTAATCTAGAAGCGAGATGATTGCTCGCTAGTTATGGAAATTAAAATCTCAGATAGAGGCCGCAAATATCTTAGACTATAAGTATTGAGAGAAAAATGGCATCGATCGAACTGTCAAGTCTTGAATCTGACCCGTAAAATTCTCCTCCAGCCAAGGAATTAGAAAAATAATTAAGAGTTTGTTAAAAATGCAAGTTGTCTTTAAAGTGATTCGACAAAAGCTAAACCAGACACCAAGAGTTGAAAAGTATAATCTGGATGTAGAGCCAGGAAATACAATTTTAGAATGTCTCAATCGAATCAAGTGGGAATTAGACGGAACCCTAGCTTTTCGGAAAAATTGTCGCAATACAATTTGTGGTAGCTGTGGAATGCGAATTAACGGGAGATCGGCATTAGCTTGTAAAGAAAATATTGGTAGTGAAATAAAACGACAACAGGAAATATCCGGCTCGAAAATCCCAGAAATTATCGTAGCACCGATGGGCAATATGCCAGTAATTAAAGATTTAGTAGTGGATATGAAAGGCTTCTGGGAAGGTCTAGAAGCGATCGATCCATATGTTAGTACCAAGTCAAGAAAAATTCCAGAACGAGAGTTTTTACAAACACCTCAAGAAAGATCTCGTCTCGAAAAAACGGGAAATTGTATTTTATGCGGTGCTTGTTATTCTGAGTGCAACGCAATGGAAGTCAATCCAGATTTTGTCGGCCCTCACGCTTTAGCTAAAGCACAAAGAATGTTAGCAGATTCTCGGGACGATAACAAAGCTGAAAGATTAGAAAAATATAACGAAGGGACTGAAGGGACTTGGGGTTGTACTCGCTGTTATATGTGTAACGCAGTTTGTCCGATGGAAGTCCAACCGATGGATCGCATCAGCGAAATTAAACAGCAAATTTTACCCATCAAAGAAGCTAAAGACAGTCGATCGATCCGTCACCGCAAAGTATTGATCGATTTGGTAAAACAAGGAGGTTGGATCGACGAACGAAAATTTGGTGTATTAGTATTGGGCAATTATTTTCGCGATCTCAAAAGTTTGTTGAATATCGCCCCTTTGGGTTTGCGAATGCTAGCAAAAGGTAAATTTCCGACTTCTTTCGAACCCTCTGAAGGAACGGCTGAAGTCCGATCGTTAATCGAATCTGTTAAGTCAACTCAAGAATAATTGTGGGATAATTTAAGCTTCGATCGAATTGTAAAACAAAAGTTCGAACATGAAGCTAAAAACTAAAATATTACTCGGCTACAGCGTGATTTTAACCCTGCTAGTTTTGGTTTGCGGTTGGGGAATAATCAATTTACGACGACTCGGACAAGCCAGCGAGGGAATTTTACGCGAAAATTATCGCAGCATTCAAGCAGCAGAAAATACCCTTGTTTCCCTCGAACGACAGGAAAATGCCATCCTGATATTTTTACTCGAAGATCCATCTCGAGGTAGAGAGGAATTTCGTGAAAATCAGCTAAATTTTTTACAGTGGTTAGCCAGAGCCAAAGATAACGTCACGATCGCCACTGAGAGAGAAATTTTAGCCGACTTAGAAACAAGATACAAAGAATATTTAGCAGCTTTCGATCGCCTGCAATTGCGGCAAAATCAGATCGATAACGAAGCGAACAAAAGAGAATACTACTATCAAAATATCTTACCCTTATCGGCTCGAGTCAGAGAATCTGCGATCGACTTGCGAGAGTTAAATCAAAAAACAATGATTGAAGCTTCAAAAAATACTCAGAAAATATCTCATCAGGCTATTTTATCTACGGCGATCGCGGGCGCAGGGGCGGCTAGTTTAGGTTTAACCTTTAGTTTACTACTATCCAATCGCCTGGTCAAACCTTTACGAGAAATGATTTTAGCCACGGGAAAAATAGCAGAAGGGAATTATGATGTAGCCGTTAACGTAAGATCCCAAGATGAATTAGGCCGTCTGGGTAAAGAAATTACTTTAATGAGTCAGAAACTTAAAGCATTTCATGACTTAAATGTGGGCAAAGTAATTAACGAAAAACAGCGCAGCGAAGCGATAATTGAAAGCATCAGCGACGCGATAGTTGTAGTCGATGCCGAGTATAAAATTATTGCCATCAATCCGATCGCAGCAGATCTGACTAATACTAATTCTAAATTAGCGAT
Source organism: uncultured bacterium (assembly GCA_964458305.1). GTDB lineage: Bacteria > Cyanobacteriota > Cyanobacteriia > Cyanobacteriales > JASJDA01 > JASJDA01. Next base: position 15,738 of record CAYWIH010000009.1, read on the forward strand.
CGGCAATCATTTTCTCGACGTTATCAACCATCAAGAACTTTATAAATACATTAAGAAAACAGCCGAAACGGGTCGGTCGCCAGAAATAGAAGATAAAAAAGATATTCTTTCTTTAGAAAGAGGCGATCGAGTTCGATATTACAAATTTACAATTACTCCCGTTACTACGACAGAAGGAAATCAATTAGGAGTAATTTTACTGCTGCAAGATATTACTAAATTAAAAGAAATAGACCAATTAAAAAGTGAATTTGTAGCGACGGCTTCTCACGAATTAAGAACTCCTTTAACGGGAATGTCGATGAGTTTGAATTTACTTTTAGAAGCAGCAGCAAATAAATTAAATCGGCGAGAAATAGAGTTATTAAAAACGGCAGAAGAGGATGTAGAAAGGTTGCGGAGTTTGGTAAACGAACTCTTAGACTTATCGAAAATTGAATCGGGCAAAATCGAAATGGACTTTGACTCGGTTGAAATAAAAAATATCGCAGCAAAAGTAATCGATAAATTTCAGGTACAAGCAGAAGATAAAGAGGTCGCGATCGAGGCTAATTTTAATAGAGAAATTCCTAAAGTTAAAGCAGATCCGAATAAAATTGCTTGGATATTAACTAATTTAATTTCTAATGCTTTGAGATACAGCGATCGAGGTGGAAAAATTACAGTAGGAGCAAAAAATAGAGGTAGTTGGGTTGATGTTTTTGTAGCTGACAACGGTGCGGGTATTGCTCCAGAATATCAAAGTAAAATTTTTGATAAATTCGTTCAAGTGAAAACAGAAAAAGATCTCGGTGGAAGTGGTTTGGGTTTGGCAATATGTAAAGAAATTGTTACAGCTCACGGAGGCAAAATCTGGGTAACCTCAGAACCAGGAGAAGGTAGTACTTTTACCTTTACTCTGCCAGTAGAAGGAGGGCAAATATTAAGTACGAAATCACAAGTGTAAATTTGTATATTAAAAGGAAAAAATGATGAGCAAAGGCAAAATATTAGTAGTAGATGATGAGAAAAATATCCGCATCACAGTAGCCCAAGCATTAGAAAATGTAGGCTACTACGTTCATACTGCTTACGATGGCAAAGATGCCATGATTCAGTTAGAAGAAGATGAATACGATCTAATTATTACCGATTATAAAATGCCCGGAATGAACGGCATGAAATTACTAAAAAAAGCTACCGAAATGTATCCAGAAATTAAAATAGCAATGATAACCGCACATGGTTCGGTAGAAAATGCAGTAGAAGCAATGAAAATAGGGGCAGTAGACTTTCTTCAGAAACCTTTTACTCCTAGAGAAATAAGAGATTTAGTTTACAATATTTTATAAAAAACAACTAACCCAGACGAATCGGAATACGAAAGTTATTTGCGGGCAGCTAAAAATTTAATTAGTACGAGAAAATTTGATAGCGCGATCGAAAAGGTAAAACAAGCCATAGGTATAGATCCTTCTAAACCGGATGCTTTTATTTTTTTAGGTAACTTGCAAGAAATATCGGGGGATCTTTCAGAAGCAGTGAAAAATTATCGCGTAGCTGTAGATTTAGATCCGACTTGCAAGCAAGCAAAAGAAAATCTATCTCGCGCCACATCAAATCATCGCAAAACACCTAAAATATAGGGCAGTTAATAATTAATGAAAGAGGCTAAATATATAGTAGTAATAGGTTGCGGTCGCTTGGGTTCTATACTTGCTTCTCATCTAAGTAGTCCCGGCAATAGTGTAGTTATTATCGATTTAATCGAAGAACGCTTTTAAAATTTAAAAAGCGAATTTAGCGGATTTACAATTGTTGGAGATGCTTCAGAATTATCAGTTTTGCGTGCGGCAAAAGCAGATAAAGCAGATTGTTTGCTCGCAGTTACAAACAAAGATAATATTAATTTGATGGTGGCACAAATAGCAAAAGAAGTGTATAAAATACCTCAAGTAATAGCACGAGTTTTCGATCCTGAAAGACAAAATATTTATCAAGATTTTGGCATTGCTACTATTAGCCCTACTTTACTATCAGTAGATGCACTCATGAAAAAATTATGAACGTAATTTTAATCGGTGGGGGAAAACTAGCTTATTTTTTAGCAAAACAATTTGCTAGCAAAGGATACAATTTAACGATCGTCGATGAAAATAATGCTGAAGCAACTATTTTATCTCGAAATATAAAAGCAACAGTAATTTGCGGTGCGGGTAGCGATCCAAAGATACTCGAACAAGCAGGGGCTTATCAAGCAGATATAGTAGTATCTTTATGTGCTTGCGATGAAGATAATTTAATTGCTTGTCAAATTTTAAATTGACGGTCACTAGTACCATGCAGTACAGCACGGTACGTGGTCACTAGCTTGCTTAGCAGCAAGCTTTATTTGCGCCCCGCTTCGCGCCCTCCCCTCCACTATGTTTCGGGGAGCTGGTAACTGAATTTAAGCTGTCGTTGTCTCGAAAATTGTTATCCCGATAATAAGTTTTAGAGTCCCTTTGGTTAAATTAGGTCTTAAAATTACTAATAAAACTGCTAACTCTTTCTGTTTTACTCGGGATATTTATAATAAATTATCTCTATTAATTACTATTCCTCTTGCGATATTAGTTTGGTTTCTGGCTATTTGTTACTATTTTTGTTTATTTTGCTTTTTTTATAAGTAAACGATAAATTACCGCGACAACTACTTGAAGATTTTTTGTTTCAAAAAAGGTAACGAAGTCTCGATCGCAAATTACACGAGGCATACTAAAGCATAAGAACCTATCTTACTGCAATTATGTTTTTATCAGATGCCCGCGATTATCAAATTCTTATACTCTCTTTATTCCTGTTTCTCGGCATTCTCACTCGAGACTGGACTTTACAACCTCAAGCAATCTTTAGCGCGATCGCTGCTTGCGTTTTAACTCAGTTGCTGTTAACATTTTTCGTTGATTTTGTCAAGAGCAAAAAAGAGTCAAAAGATTCATTAAATCAATCTCAAGGTAAATCGTACCAAAAAATAAGTAATTTAGCAATAAGCGGATTGCGTAGTGCGGCGATTACCGGACTGGGACTGTCTTTGCTCTTAAGAGCTAACGATTATAATACAATGGCACTTGCGGGATGTTTGGCAATAGCTAGTAAGTTCTTTTTTCGAGTAGAAAATAAGCATTTTTTCAACCCAGCAAATTTTGGAATCATTGCGGTTTTAATTCTTACTAAAGATGCTTGGATTTCGCCAGGACAATGGGGAACTGATTGGTGGTATTTACTATTATTTATTGGCTTGGGAGGAATCGTATTAAAAAAAGTAGGACGTTGGGATACTTCGGCTGTTTTTTTATTAGTTTATGCAGGATTAGAAGCATTAAGAAATTTATGGTTAGGCTGGGATTGGGATATTTGGCAGCATCAATTAACTAGCGGTAGTTTATTGTTATTTGCCTTATTTATGTTAACCGATCCTCGCTCGATTCCTAACGCGCGATCGACTCGTATAATTTGGGCGATCGTGATTGCTGTAGTGACTTTTATTTTGCGAGATTATTTCTATATTTCCACTGCAATATTTTGGGCTTTGTTCTTTATTTCCCCTCTAACTATTTGGTTCGATCGAATTAAAAAAGCACCTCGATTTAATTGGGTTCAAATGTCAGGTATCGAAGGGTTTCAGTTTAGAGAATCATTCAAAAAGATCGAAATTTAGAATTATACCAATTTGTCAAAATAGCTAGGATCGATCGTCAAATTACTGGTTGTTTTTGACTTTTATTTGGGGAGCTAAGTCTCTTATTAATGCTTGAAAAATAGAATTAGTTTTGAGATCTTTTCTTGCCGATCGTTTTACTATCATTCAAGGAGCTAAAAAAATGAAAAAATTGAGAATATTAATTGGTTTGATATTTGTTTTAATTAGTTTATTTTGTTTTGCCGAACCAGCTAAAGCATTTTGTGGATTTTATGTAGCAAAAGCAGACAGTAATTTATACAATCAAGCATCGCAAGTAATCATAGCTAGAGACGGAAATAAAACAGTTTTAACCATGGAAAATGACTATCAAGGAGCAGTAGAAGACTTTGCGATAGTCGTTCCCGTTCCAGTAGTCTTAAAAAAAGAACAAGTTAACATAGCTAACCCCAAAATAATAGAAAGATTAGATGCATTTAGCGCGCCAAGATTAGTAGAATATCACGATTCTAACCCCTGTTATATTTATCGCTATAGAACTTTAGAAGGCCAAGCAGCAATGGAAGATTCTCTAGCAGAATCTAGACGCAATAATGCTTTAGGAATAACAGTCGAAGAAAAATTTACCGTCGGAGAATATGACATAGTAATTCTCAGTGCTAAAGAATCAAATGGATTAGAAATATGGTTGCGAGAAAACGGTTATAAAATACCAGAAGGAACGAAAGAATTATTAAAACCTTATATCAGACAAAATCTCAAATTCTTTGTCGCCAAAGTAAATCTCAAACAATTCGATCGAACTGGTTTTAATAGTTTACGACCGATCGCGATCGCTTACGAATCTCCTAAATTTATGTTACCAATTCGTTTGGGAATGACGAATGCAAAAGGAGAACAAGATTTACTTGTTTATTTACTTTCTCCTAAAGGCCAAATCGAATTAACTAACTATCGAACCGTTAAAATCCCTTCAAATAGAGACGTTCCTGAATTTGTTGAAAACGAATTTAATGACTTTTATAAAGCGATGTTTCAAAAAGCTTACGAACGAGAAAATAAACGAGTTGCTTTCTTAGAATATGCTTGGAATATGGCTAATTGCGATCCTTGTTCGGCACAACCTTTAAACCCAGAAGAATTAAAACAAGCTGGAGTATTTTGGACGAATAACCAGCGGTTTCAAAACGTATTTATAACCAGGTTGCACGTCCGTTATACACGGGATACTTTCCCCGAAGACTTATCCTTTCAAGAAACAGCAAACACCCAATTATTTCAGGGTAGATACGTGATTCGTCATCCCTATAGAGCAGAAATAAATTGCACCGATCGAGCAGATGAATATCGCCGAACCGTCAGACAAAGACAAGAAAAAGAAGCAGAAAATTTAGCTAAATTGACCGGCTGGAATATAGCAGAAATTCGCAGTAAAATTGACTTTATCGAAACAAAACCAATCCCTTGGTGGCGCAATCTTTGGAATTAATATCGTTTCCCGTTCGGCAAGTATAAAGTACTAATGTTCTCATGATTTATTTTTCTCAAAAACTAACTACTTGCCGATCTTTAATTAATTTGAGCTTTATTTTCGATCGCAACTTCTTGGTAAACCCATTCTAGATTTAAAAACAATTCTAAGTATGCAAACAATCGACTTTCTTCAAAAGGTTTTTGTAAAAAAGCATTGCAACCGACACTATCGCTTTTTCTTTCCATCATTTCCTGATTGCTAGCAGAAAGAGCAACAATTGGAGTATGCTGAAATTGAGGCAATTCTCTTAACTCTAATACCATCATCAAACCACTTTTTACGGGCATGAGTAAATCAGTTAAAATTAAGTCAGGAAAAGTTTCGCAAGCTATATCAAATCCTTCTTGTCCTTGAGAAGCTTCAACAATCTCAAATCCTAAAGGTTCGAGCATTTTAACTAAAAGAGAGCGATTTACCGAGCGATCGTCGACAATAAGAATTTTCTTAGCTGGCCCTTTATAACCTACTCTTTTAATGACGGTTGTTTCTTGTTCTTCTTTAATATCTACTTCTAATTCTACTAATTCAAAAGTAACGTTAAAAGCAAAAATAGAACCTTCTCCTATTTTACTATTTACTTCGATTCTACTCCCCATCAGTTCTACCAATTCTTTAGAAATTGATAATCCCAAACCCGTTCCTTTGTAAAACTTTTCTTTTCCATTAATTCGTTCGAAAGGTTGAAATATTCGATTAAGTTCTTCTCTGGTAATACCAACTCCAGTATCGAGAACTTCAAAGCGAACTACTTGCTTGACAATTTTATCTTCTCTCGAGCAAAATTCATCGATAACTTTAACTTTAAAACTAATTTTTCCACTATAAGTAAATTTAACTGCATTGCCTAAAAGATTGAGTAAAACTTGTCGCAATCGCTTCGGATCGGCTTTAATTCCTGTCGCTATATTATTAGAAACTTCCGCTTCAAAAAAAAGTTCTTTTTCCCTGGCTCGCATCTCAATAATCCCGATTATTTCTTCTAAAAATTCTGGAAAATTTAAATCGTCCGGGTAAAGTGCTATTTTAGTTGTTTGAGTTCTAGAAAAATCTAAAATATCGTTAATTAGAGTTAATAAATGCGAACCACTTTGCTTGACAATCCGCAAATTAAGTACTCGATCGGGTTCTAAATTAGGCTCTTTCAATAACATTCCCGTGTAACCTAAAATACTGTTAAGAGGAGTACGTAACTCATGAGAAATACTTGCTAAAAATCTATCTTTAGCCTGATTGGCAGCTTCGGCATCAATTAAAGCTTGTTTTAATTCGACGGTACGTTTTTCGATCCGATCTTCTAAATACCTAAAAGAACTTTTTAATTGAGAAGCCATATGATTAAAAGCTTTAGCCAAAATTCCTAATTCATCGCTGCGATCGATCCTTACTTTGCGATCTAATTGTCCTTTAGCGATCGCGATCGCTTCTTGGGTTAAACGATCGACGGGCCCCAGGGAATGTCTAGCTACTGCCCATGTTACAATACTCACACCTACAACGGTAATGACTGCGATCGTCAATACTAAACTTTCAAATTCCCATTCGCTTTCGAGAAATTCTGCTCTTTCTTGAATGACAATAACTCCCCATCCATTCGGTAACTTTTTGGTGTAAGAAACCCAATCTTTTTCTAAATTTTCAAAATGTAAATGACCTGTTTTATTTTCTAAGAAATTTTTTACTGGTGGATAATAACTAAAATCTTTTAATTGACTCTCGGCAAGTAATTTTAAATCGGGATGAGCGATTAATTTTCCCGCTTCGTTAACTATAAAAGCATAACCGGTTTGCCCGAATTTTAATTCTCCTACTTGGCCTGTTATCCCATTAAGATCCGTACATATAGCAGCAGCACCGACGATTTTTTTTTGCTCTTCAATCAGGGGAGCTGACAAACAAAGAGCTGGCTGATTTATGGTACTATCGACCGCAATTTCTTTGCCTATTTTTCCAGCCAGAGCCTCTTTAAAATACTTTCTATCTCCATAATATTTTAAATTTTTATTGTCGCTGCGCGCTAAGTTTTTTCCGTTTCGATCGATGGTTATTGCTAAATAATAATATTCGTAATTTTCTACAAATGTAGATAATACTTGTTTTTGCTCTTCTGGGCTAAGATTGACAATATCTATTTGCTTCGCGAAGTATTGCAAGGCTAATTCATTTCCTCTTTCCCAACTAGATACTGTTTCTGCTAATAAATTTCCTTTTAAAGTTATATTTTCTTTTGCTTCAGCCCGAATCTTTTTTGTCGCCCGATTGCCAGCATAAAAAATTGATACTAACATTAACGGTAAAATACCAGCTAGCACCAGGGCTGGCATTTTAAATCGCAAACTTTTAAATAATGGTACTTTCATTTATCAATTTTTCCTATCGTAATAAAAATTATCTATATCTTTTTTTTATAATTTGTTTAAGACAATTAAGAATTTAATTGAATTTTGGCTTTTTTTTAGCTAAAAAATTTTCTCTTTTCAGGAAAAGTATAGCAGTAATAAACTTCTCAAAAAATTGCTAATACGCAAATAAAAACTATCTTTGACTCGAAATTATAGATCCGGCTCGACAGAAGTTGATTTGAGGTAATTTTACCGCAAAATCGATTTTAAAAACTAACCCAGAAATAATACCTTGTTATTTCCCTAGATTTAAAAATTTTGCAACGATCTCGAAAAAATAGGCAAAATAATGGTAATCTATAAAACTGGTTACCTCCGAGATTTTAGATATGGGCAGCACGTTCGGACATTTATTTCGCATCACTACTTTTGGGGAATCTCACGGTGGTGGGGTAGGAGTAGTAATAGATGGTTGTCCGCCACAATTGGAAATATCGGCAGCAGAAATACAAGTAGAATTAGATCGCAGAAGACCCGGACAGAGTAAAATTACTACGCCCCGTAAAGAAAGCGATACCTGTGAAATAATTTCTGGAGTGTTTGCAGGAAAAACACTAGGCACGCCGATCGCGATTTTAGTTCGCAACAAAGACGCTCGTTCTCAAGATTACGACGAAATGGCCCGAAAATTTCGTCCTTCCCATGCCGACGCGACTTATCAAGGGAAATACGGCATCCGTAACTGGCAAGGTGGAGGCAGAAGTTCGGCCCGAGAAACAATAGGAAGAGTAGCAGCAGGAGCGATCGCCAAAAAAATCCTGGCAAAAGTAGCTGGAGTCGAAATTATTGGCTACGTCAAAAAAATTAAAGATTTAGAAGCTAAGGTAGATCCGAGCCGAGTAACTAAAGAAGCAGTAGAAAATAATATCATTCGCTCTCCAGATCCCGATTTTGTTGCTAAAACCATCCCCTTAATCGAACAAATAAAATTAGAAAAAGATTCTGTCGGTGGCGTAGTAGAATGCGTCGCTCGTAACGTACCCCTCGGTTTGGGAGATCCGGTATTCGATAAACTAGAAGCAGAACTAGCCAAAGCAATAATGTCCTTACCCGCCAGTAAAGGCTTTGAAATAGGTTCTGGTTTTGCGGGAACTTTACTGACAGGAAGCCAACACAACGACGAATTTTATCGCGACGAAACCGGTAAAACTCGCACTAAAACCAATCGCTCGGGTGGCATTCAAGGAGGCATCAGTAACGGCGAAAACATTATTATTCGAGCCGCCTTCAAACCCACCGCTACCATCGGCAAAGAACAGCGTACCGTCACCAAAAGCGGAGAAGAGACCGTTTTAGCCGCCAAAGGAAGACACGATCCTTGCGTCCTACCCCGAGCCGTGCCCATGGTAGAAGCAATGGTAGCATTAGTATTGTGCGATCGCCTCTTAGCCCAACAAGCTCAATGCAGTATCATTCAAACTTAAATAATAAACCCTTTTAGCGAAGTGTCTGATAAAATCTTATAGAAACTTTAAAAAAGATTGTTAAATTATTAAATGAAATTATTAGTGGTAGGTGCTACGGGCACTTTAGGAAGACAAATTGCTCGTCGCGCGATCGATGAAGGACATCAAGTACGCTGTTTAGTACGCAATACCAGAAGGGCAAAGTTTTTAACAGAATGGGGTGCAGAATTAGTATTAGGCAATATCTGCAAAAGAGAAACTTTACCCTATGCCCTAGAAGGAATTGAAGCGGTTATCGATGCCGCCACAGCCAGATTAGAAGACTCGGCTAGCGTCAAAGAAGTAGATTGGGAAGGAAAAGTAAATTTAATTCAAGAAGTTAAAAAAGCAGGAATAGAAAGATATATCTTCTGTTCGATTTTAGATGCCGAAAAGCATCGAGAAGTACCTTTAATGGAGATAAAATACTGTACCGAAAAGTTTTTAGCAGAATCGGGATTAAAATATACCACATTGAAACTGTGCGGCTTCATGCAAGGGTTAATCGGTCAGTACGCCATTCCAATTTTAGACAATCAAATAGTTTGGGTGACCGGAGAAAATTCGCCGATCGCTTATATGAATACCCAAGATATCGCTAAATTCGCCGTCCGCGCTGCCGAATTACCAGAAACAGCCAATCAAACCTTTCCAGTAGTCGGCCCTCGCACCTGGGGAGCAGAAGACATTATCAAGTTGTGCGAAAGATTGTCAGGAAGAGAAGCAAAAATAACCAGAGTACCCTTGGGGGTATTAAAAGGAATGCGTTGGGTTACTCGCTATTTTCAATGGAGTAAAAACGCCTCCGATCGCCTCGCTTTTGCTGAAGTACTCGCCAGCGGCACATCCTTAGAAGCACCGATGGAAGAAGTATATCAAGTTTTCGGCCTCGATCCGGCAAAAACCACCACCCTAGAAGCTTATATGCAAGAATATTTTGGTCGCATTTTGCAAAAACTCAAGGAGATCGATTACGAAAAAAATAAAACTAAAAAACGCAAGAAGAAAAAAAGAAGCCCCTTTAAATCAAAATCTTGACTTTGGTTAACCTATACTGTAACTTGCCAATAAAGGGAAACATTAACTCAAAAGTCACAAACAGAGGCGTTTATCGCAAACGTCCTCAAAATTATGACCGAGCCAGCGATCTTTAATAGGTTTCGAGACAGAACAATTGTTACCTCAATAATATTTACTGAATAAATATCGTGCTATTTTTTTAATGAGTAAATTAGTAAATTCCTCCGATCGCAAGAAACCCGAGCTTCGATCGAACAAAGGGTTTTTACATACCCACCGACCCACAGGGAAGAGTCGAACCTGTGGCGAAAATAGAACCGCGAAACAAACATTAACCATTTAGTTAGGATTGTTGGTTGTGCCGAAAGCAGGCATCATATACAACGACATAAAACCAATCGCGATCGAAGTAGCTCGGGAATTAGAAGCAAAATTCCTAGCTCTCGGTTGGCAAGTATGCACCGCAACAGGAGTGGGAGGAATACTCGGATATTCTCGCCCCGAACAACCCGTATGTGCTGCCAAAATCGAACAATTGATACCCGCCAACTTCGATAAAGATGTCGAATTTGCGATAATTTTAGGGGGAGACGGGACGGTTTTATCGGGATTTCGTCAGATCGCACCCTGCGGCATACCGGCCCTGACAGTCAATACGGGTCATATGGGATTTTTGACCGAAACCTATATCAATCAATTACCCCTAGCGATCGAAAAATTAATCGCCAAAGAATATCAAATCGAAGAGCGATCGATGTTGCGAGTTAGAGTATTTCGAGCGGATACTTTGCTCTGGGAAGCCCTCTGTCTCAACGAAATGGTGCTACACCGACAACCATTAACGAGTATGTGCCATTTTGAAATTAAAATAGGCAGGCACGCACCGGTAGATATTGCAGCCGACGGAGTAATTATCTCCACCCCCACAGGTTCGACAGCTTATTCCCTCAGTGCCGGAGGCCCCGTAGTTACCCCTAACGTACCAGTATTACAATTAGCCCCAATCTGTCCCCATTCTCTGGCATCCCGCGCCCTAGTATTTTCCGAAACAGAAATAGTTAAAATTATTCCGGCTACCCCCCATCAATTAGTCATGGTAGTAGATGGCAACGGAGGTTGTTATATTTTTCCAGAAGATCGGATCGAAATAGAGAGATCGATTTATCCAGCTCGTTTTATTCGTCTGGCCAATCCAGAATTCTTTCGCATTTTACGAGAAAAATTGGGGTGGGGTTTACCGCACATTGCCAAACCAAATTCGGTCGAACTTCCCTAGATTTTAATGGGTGTTTAACTCAGAAGAATCTAAATAAATAGGGTTATTTCTACTCGATTGTCATTTTTGTGTAACTAAATAATGCTAAAAGATAAAAATACTGGAGTTTTAATACTTTAGCTCTTATGTCTAATTCAAATTCAGCTCCCACTAACTCTATTTTATTAGTAAATACAGATCCGAGTTTTACTCAACAAGCTTCGATCGCCCTTAAAGAAGCAGGCTACAATACCCTATTTGTCAAAGACACTAATTACGGTTTGGCTCAGTTCGAAAGCATAGATCCGGTCATGGTAATGGTCGATAATACGACTTCAGGACATGACAACGCTCAATTTTGCCGCCAAATTAGAAAAATTGGCAGCCGCATTCCGATTTTAATGCTTTTGGCCGGGGCTACCGTAGAAGAAAGAGTGGCCTGTTTGGAAGCAGGTGCGGACGATTACTTGCTCAAGCCCTATCAAAGAGAAGCATTTTTACAAGCTTTACGTCTTTACTTACAACCGACTACCTGTAAAAAAGAACAACTCTGCTTCGGCGAGTTAGTCTTAAATTTGGCCACTCGCAGAGTTACCCGTCAAGATCGTTCGATCGATCTGACAATGAAAGAATTTGAATTGCTCAAATATTTGATGTCCCATCCCCAAGAAGTAGTTACTAGAGAGCAAATTCTCGAAAATGTCTGGGGCTACGATTTTCGAGGCGAATCTAACGTAATCGAGGTTTATATTCGCTATTTACGCCTCAAAATTGAAAGCGAGGGTCAAAAACGCTTGATTCAAACCGTTCGAGGTATAGGCTATGTTTTACGGGACTCGTGATCCGATGAAAATATCTCTATCTATATTAGGAACGTGCTTGCTTGCTTTGTCAGTTTTGAGCCACTCCGTCGCTCGAGCCGAAAATACGGTTATGTCCCCCTCAAAATCAGATCATAAAAATTTAGGACAAATGCTACCCATTACTGCTATAGCAATTATGGGAGGCCAGCGAATCGAATTAGAAGTAGCTACCACTTCCCAACAAAAAAGCATTGGTTTGATGTACAGGGAATCTTTACCCGCCAACCGAGGAATGCTGTTTACTTTCTCACCAGCTCAATACGCCAGTTTTTGGATGAAAAATGTTTCTATTCCTCTAGATATGGTTTTCTTACAAGGCAATCGGATCGTGGCGATCGCCGCTAACGTACCTCCTTGTAATACCGTTACTTGCCCTACTTACGGCCCCGCCAAAAAAATCGATCGCGTGATTGAATTACCTGGCGGCCGGGCGATCGAACTGGGTTTGCAGCCAGGAGATTCGATTTCGATCGAATATTTGAACTGAGCTTAGTTAATTTTTTTTGAGATTTGGGCAATATATTCCTAGGGCTTTTTGCCTCAAAAAATAGTCGCTCTAACTTCTAACTTCTTAACGAAAATTAATGGTAATTAACTCGTTTACAAATTTACAATCTTTTTAACCTCTATCTGTGGCAAGATTTAACTTATACGTCGAAAGAAGCAAGATAAAATTACAAATTGCACCTAATCTTTACTTAATAACGACCCTCTCTAAATTAGAGCTTCGCTTGTTATCTTCTTTATAACTTTTGATAATTTAATTTAACTTCGAGGGAAGTCGCTCAAAAATCAAGATTTAAAAAATTGGCAAATGTCCCTTGTTTTTGATATAAAGACTGAAGAATATCTAAAAAAAGTCGCAGTAAAGACAAAAAGTTGTTGACTTGCCCTCAGATACCTCCATATTACTACTTACTGAAAAACTCTTAATAAATTGATTTTATTAGTAATTGTGGATTTTTGTAATATATTGTTCGTTAACTTAATAATGACAATCTTTCTAGAATTGTGATTTACCGCACGGGCAAAAAAACAGAAAACTTTCACAATCGTTAAAAGTAAAGTAAAGAGGTATAGATAAAAACAAAATCCCTAAAACTTACTAACTAAATTAACAAAAAAATTTGAGATTTAAGGAAGGAAAAAAAATGTCATCAGTAACTTACGCTCGATTTATTAACTTTTTAGAAGAAGAACTAGATCTTTCAACAGAATCAATTTCGATTCTCGAAAAATCAGTCCAGAAAAATCCCGGCCCCTTACCCATGATTCTCTGGCAATACGGTCTGATTACTTTAGAACAACTAGATCGAATTTACGACTGGTTAGAAAAAGTATAAGACTAAAGCAAATAGCTAGGGAGAAAATCAATAATGTCGAAAAGTTCGTATTCAACAACGAATCTGACTTGTCACCAAAAACAGCATTGCTGGTGTAGAAACAAAAATATTGATAACAAGCGGGTATGTCTGACCCGCTTTTTTTTTGCGATCGCACGATACTATTAAAATAATTAAAATTCGATATTGGATCGAAAAATGTCAAAAGAATTGGTATTGATGGACTGCGATGGGGCGATCGACGATTTTTTAGCGGCTATCTTATTATTACGAGCTGAAGCAGTTAAAGTATTGGGTATAGTAGTTACTCCGGCCGACTGCTACATTAAATCGGCTGTCAGTGTAACCCGCAAAATTCTCGATTTTATGGCTCGTTACGACGTACCAGTAGCCGAAAGTACCGTCAGAGGAATAAACCCTTTTCCCGATATTTACAGAAAAGATTGCGTGATTATCGATCGCTTTCCCATTCTCAACCAAACAGACAAAATTCGCACCCCCTTAGTAGATCGATCGGGGCAAGATTTTATCATTGAAGTTTTACAAAAAGCTCCCGAACCAGTTACTCTAATGGTAACCGGCCCCTTAACTACCGTCGCCACGGCTTTGGAGGTAGCACCCGAAATTGAAACAAAAATAAAAAAAATTGTCTGGATGGGTGGGGCGATCGCCGTTAGCGGTAATGTAGAAAAATTGTACGCTCCAGAACACGATGGTTCGGCCGAGTGGAACGTTTACTGGGATCCGATCGCCGCTTTTAACATTTGGCAAACTCAAATCCCGATCGTCCTTTGTCCTTTAGATCTGACTAACACCGTTCCGGTAACTGACCAATTTATCGATCGTCTCGCTAAAAACCGCCGCTACCCCCTCTCGGATTTTGCTGGGTTGTGCTACGCTTTGGCAACAACTCAAGATTACTATTGTTGGGACGTGGTCGCTACAGCTTATTTAGATCGTCCGCAATTCTACCAACTCGGCAGTCAAGAAACAAGTATCGTTACTAGCGGCCCTGCTTCTGGCAAAACCATAATTCAGCCCGGGGGCAAGAAAATCGAGATAATGGAAAAAGTCGATCGAACGAGTTTTTTCGACTATTTATTAACACAATTCTCTGCGTAATTATACTTAATACTTTATCAGGCCTTTTTGTGGGTCAGAAATTATGCGGTATGCCAGAATCTGTTAAGAATGTTAAAAATAAAGTATTGAATATTCATATTACGCAAACAGGATTATGACCCTAGAACCTCGCGAATTCCTGACTAAGATGGAGCAAAGAATGCTCTTTGATGATGAGGATAAAGCCAGTTTAAAAGCGAATGCAGATTGGGGTAAGCAAATAGCCTCAGAAATGACGGATCATTTCTACGAGTATCTCAATCGCGATGAAGAGATGGCAAATATTCTCAATCAAAAAGACGGTCGCATGGAACGTTTGCGATCTACTTTTACGGAGTGGTTTGCAGAGATGTTCACCGGGATGGATGACTGGGGTGATGCTTATGCAGTTCGACGCTGGCGCATCGGTTTGGTACACGTCAAACTAGGTATCGGGCCTCAACACGTAGTTCCTGCAATGGCGACTGTAGCTCGCGAAGTAGAACATAAAATTAAGTCAGAAGGTAAAGATGAGGCGGTTCATAAGGCTCTCAGTAAAATTTGCATGATCGACCTAGCTTTTATCGAGCAAGCTTATGTAGAAGTGTCTTCTTCTGCAGTACAAAGAGAAACTGGTTGGTCGGAAGCTTTATTCAGACGCATGATCTCCACTGGTGCTAATTCGATGTAAGATTCGATCGAACTGGTTTGTTACTTAAATTGGGTTTTGAGCGCGTTTCAAATTGAAAAAATTTTAATTAACGACTAGCTATATTAACTGATACCCTCATTTAGTAACTCGTCGGCGTAAAAGCAGCCTTAAAACCCAATTTTATTACTAAAAAACTTATTGGTACAATCATGGTAATTCAAACGTCTATAGTACAAGACTTGTTGCAAAATTTCGTTACCGGAACTCCTGACGTTCAAGGAGCAGCTTTGGTAAGTCCCGACGGTCTTCCTTTAAGTTCTTTTTTATCTTCGGATATGGATGAAGAAAGAACTGCGGCGATGTCTGCAGCGATGCTTTCTTTAGGCGATCGCATCGGTCAAGAATTGACTCGTGGTGGGATAGATCGTCTCTTTTTAGAGGGGGAAAATGGCTACAGTATTTTAGTCGGTTGTAGTAGCGAAGCGGTTTTATTAGTTTTGGCGGGTAAAAAAGCCAAGCAAGGTTTATTATTTTTAGAGATTAAGCGTTTGGCTAGCGAACTTTCTAAATTACTCGGCTAAAAGGGTGTATTGGTATTTTTTTATCCTCAACCCACTCTGAAAATGAGTGGGTTTTTAAGTGGTTTAATTTTTAACGATCGGATATTGAGAGATATTAGTTGTTTCGTAGGTATTCTCGAGAATATCTAGTTCGATCGTGCCAAATTTTGAAAGTAAAACCGCACCGAAGCCAAAAATATTGACCATCAACACGATTAATCCTCCAACTACCGGAATTAAGGCGATCGGCACGAAAATTACAATTCCGATGATAAAATGTTGCAGTGAGCCTCCAGAGGCTTTAATCTTTTTGCCGATCGATAAGCTTGTTGCCGTACAACCTAACAAACCGGCCAGGGCAAAAACTATATTTAACAGGGGAATAGTCACTAAACCGAACAAGCTACCAGCTAACAACCCTGTTAGTAAGTAAACGATAATTATTCCGGCAAAACCCCACGCACCACTTTTAAATGGTTGTTGGGCGATCGTGGTCGAGATTTTTTTTAAATGGGTTGGTAATAAAAGAATTAAAAACAAACCAACAGCTAAGATAATGAGTAATAAAAATAAGCAAACGAGCAGATTAATTAGGTAAAAACTGCCAAAAATCCCGTATCTTTGACGAAGAGCTTCGGTATTTTCAGCGATGATTTTGTTTGCTCCGCCTAAAATCTCAACTATATCTCCACCAATACTGACACCTTCTCCTTTAATTACTTTGCCGCCGATAGTAACGGTATCGCCATCGACGATCGCGTTATTTTGAAGGATGATATTGCCACCTATAGCCGTAGCATCTCCTCTTATTTTCGCTCCTTCTCGGACAATTAAGGAAGCTCCAATTGCTACTGCATTTTTTTTAACTACTTGATTTTCTTCAATAATTAAATCGTTTCCACCGCGCACGAAGGGGGGAATGTCAACCTCTTGGGATGTGATTTCTTGAGGAGCAACTTTAACTTCAACATTTTCCTCGGCAACAGCAACATTAGTCACCAGCACTAAAAAGGCCGATAATAAGCTTACGATTAATAGTTTAACTGTTTTGTATCTCATAATAATTTTCCTGTCGATCTCAAATAAATTACCCCTCCCGTGAAGATTTTGAAAGGGGATTTTAACCTCTTGCCTATAAATTTTGATTTAATAGATAGGTAATGTTTGCAAAATTGAAAGATTTTCGGGGAGCAAAATACTCCTCGAGTCTGGCTGTTATTGAATTTTATTTCTCGATTTAGCTGGAACAATCTCCCTCAAAGTGGTTTTATATACACTATAACTTTTTATTGTTACCATTTTGTTACTTTTATCTTCACGAGATTTTTATTTTAATTATTGATACGTAATTATTATATATTTGCGATTTTGGTGTAAAATTTACTTCTATACTATAAATCGATCGTATTTGATTAAGTGCGAGCGACAGTTTTAAGAATATTCATCGGCGATACTTCTTTAACTAGTTCTAATTCGGCTCGATCGCGCACTAATAAAGCTCCAGCAAATCCTAAAGAATTGATCGATATAGATCCATAGCATTCTCGCGATCGAGGCACTATTAACATCCATTCTCGCGTCATTAGCAAGTTGTAAGGATGGGATTGTTGGTTATTTTCTTTACTTAAAATATTAACTTTATTTAGCATTTTATTATATATTTCTAAACTTTGTTCTGCTGCTTGATGTATTGATTTTTGCCAGTTAAAATTGAGTTTTGCAAAAGCGTGTACGAAGGGAAGTTCGAGACTATTATCGGTTGAATTTGCTGTGGTAAAGATTGATTCGATCGGTATTTTTAGATCGTTTTTTGTTGTGGGTACGATTTGTAAATGTTTGTGTTTTACCGAAGCACCAGCAATCTTTCCGCCGTTATAAAAAGCCAATCCTTCTACTTGCGATAAACTGGCCCACAAAGCGGTAAAATCGGCTAAATTTAGTAAGGTTTCTTGTTCGATAAAAGCTCGAGTAACAATCAATAAATGATTGTCTACAACATTATATTTATTTAGCAAACATAAATGGGTTTCGCTAAGATCGACAACGAATAAATCTTGTTCGTAGGGAAGAAAGGGATTGAAATCTTGACCTTTTGCTTTTTTTGCCCGCTCTTTTCGCACTAAATTAATTAAAATTCTCACAATAAAAGAAATCCCATTATCTGCGATCGTTTCGTAGTCGGTGGGAATGGGTTGCAAAGCACCAGTCGAGATTGCTTTTTCGGTTGTTTGTTTTATTTTTGCTTTTAGGGTATCGGGGGCTAATAGTATTTTTTGTTTGTTCATTTAATAGATGGTTTTTCTGATGATATTTTATACTTTTTCTATCTAATTTTACTACACTTGGTGAAGTCAGAAGTTGGCAGCAGCATCTCTGTGGTAGAGTGCGGGAAAGATAGTTGGGATAATAATTAAGAAGTTTTAAGAATAATTTATCTTATCTGTAGTTTGATTTTTCAGAAATGAGATTAATAGTTTTTAATTAATTAAATATCTTTTAAGCAAGCCCAGCTTTATTAAATTTTATTTGATAGCTAAAGGTAAAAAAAGTTCGGTGATATTTTAGTATATTTTTGCGATCGCACTGAGGGTAAAATTATTTAAATAGTTTTTAATAAAATGGCGGTTGTTTCTAAAGCTTATTCATTCTATTTCTGTTTGGGGGTCTTCTTTAATTAATAGTTTCGGGGCAGAAGAATCAATTTCTTGAGATAAAGTTAAGTCGAACGTGACTTTAAAAGAACGACCGACTCGATTTTTAATTTCTGTTTCTATAGTGGCTACTTCTAATGCAGTCAGTGGTTTTCTTGCTTTAGCTTCGACAATAATTATCGGCGGTTTGCGATCTTGATTTATTTCGTTAGTAATTATTTTAATATCATCTCTTTGAATATAAACCAATGCTTCGGGAATCGATCGCTTAAGTTTTTCTTGCTCTAATAATTCCCAAAAACTTATTCCTAAAGGAACGGCAAGTATGGTAACCAAAATAAAAGATATTCCCCAAGAAATCTTTTGACCCACTTCATCGCTACCTGCATATCCAGCCCAGAAATAGATTAACAAACAAGCAAAAGTAATCCCGATTAAATTAGTAAGATAAAGTAGAGTTGCTCCGCGAGTTAATTCCCATTTTCCTTGAGATAAAGTCAGACCGATAACGCATAAAGGAGGCATTAAAGCAACTGAAATTGCCGTTCCTGGAATAGCATCGCCGATCGCCGGACGAACCTTTGCATATCCGCTAATACTTCCGGCTACGATCGCAATTAATAAATCGATTAAAGTCGGTTCAGTTCTCGAGGCGACTTCGCTACCAAAACTAGGAAAACCAATTAAAAAACCTACCAAACCAGAACATAAAACTGCAATCGCACTACCGATAAAAATCGAAATAAAACTTTTGCGTAACAGTTCTAAATCTCCTTCTAATGCTGCAAAAGGTAGCCCTCTTAAAGGTAACATTAAAGGAGCTATTATCATCGCCCCAATAATTACCGCGCTGCTATTAATTATTAATCCGAAAGTGGCAATCAAACAAGAACTGATAATTAAAACTAAATAATTTTGATTTAGTTGAGATTCTTCGATTAAAGATTCTCTCAGTTGAATGATTGGTATCGCTCCCAAACCAAAATTTTTGAGTAGTTTCCAGTGTTGGTGTTGGCGCATTCTTAAGAAATTCAGTTTTTAAGGAGAGTTTAATCTAGATCGATCGCATTGCCGCTTGCTTTTAACTTTTTTTAAGATTTATTTTTTAGTTTATTTTAAGGGTGTTGAAAAAAACATTTATTTTTGAGAGTTTTCTGAGAAACAAAGCTTATATTTAGATGTTTTCTGAGAGATAATTGTCAGCAAAGAAAACAAAATTGGGTTAGGATGAAATATTTTATCTTCTAATTCAAGTACCAGCAGGATTATTTATTTTTAGTATAGATGAGCGATCGAAATCGAGAAAGAGAAGAAGAAGAAGATATATTTGATTATTCTTACAGTATTCCAGGAAGTATTCCCGGGACGTTAAATATAGAAACGGATGCAGTACCCTCAGAAATTATCGTAATTGAATACAATCTTGAAGCAGCAACTTATGTAACTAATGTTAAACCAGAAGAGTGCCGAACTTGTTTAAAAAACGATTCAATTTCTTGGATCGACATCCGAGGGTTGGGAAGTGAAGGGATATTGCAGAAACTAGCGAGAATTTTTAAACTACATCCCCTACTTTTAGAAGATGTAGTAAACGTACCTCAAAGACCGAAAATAGAAGAGTATGAGGATCGGTTGGTAATTATTACTCAGATGGTAATTCTAACCGAAAAAAGTGAAAATGGCGTAAGCATAGAACAAGTCAGTTTAATCGTAGGTACGAATTATTTAATCACCCTACAAGAAGATCCAGAAGATGACTGTTTTCAACCAGTACGCGATCGCATTCGTCACAATCGCGGGATGGTGCGTAAAAAAGGTACGGATTATTTAGCTTATGCTTTGTGGGATGCAATTATTGACGGTTATTTTCCTGTATTAGAAGCAATTGGCGATCGAATTGAAGAATTAGAAGCTAAAGTCGTAATCGAACCAAACGAGAAAACTTTAGGGCAAGTTTATCAAATTAGAAGACAATTAATAGCTTTACGTCGCTCGATTTGGCCGCAAAGAGAAGCCGTTGAAAAATTAATTAAAAATCGCGGTTCTTTAATAAATGAAGAAGTAATTCCCTACCTAAAAGATTGTTACGATCATACAATTCAAATTATCGATGCGATCGAAACTTATCGAGAATTAACCTCGAATTTAATGAACGTTTATATGTCGGCTGTCAGCAATAAAATTAACGAGATCATGAAAACGATCGCGGTGGTGTCGACTATTTTTATTCCCCTAACTTTTATTACTAGTTTGTACGGCATGAATTTTAATACCGAAATTTCTCCTTATAATATGCCGGAGTTAAATTTATCTTGGGGATATCCGGCTTTTTGGTTGTTAACAATAACGGTTGCTTTGAGCTTGATTTTCTTTTTTTGGCGGCGAGGGTGGTTTAATGATATTAGTTAGTTTATCAATAAAATCTTTTTTATCGGAAGGAACGATCGAAATAAATACGCCTATTCTTTTGATTTTAGGAATTTTGGCAGCACTTTCTACTTTTATAGTTATTTTAAATTTACTGAGAAAAATTCAAAAATCCCTAACGGTTCTAATTCCCAGCCAAACCAAACAACTTTACCGCCAGATTTTAGCCCCTTATCGTTTCTGGATAGTTGCGATCGCTTTGCTAAGTATTGGCGATATCTTATTGTTAGTTAATCCGATTAATATTTGGCTGAAACTATTAGAAATTTTTATAGGAATAGGAGTTGCGATCGTAACGATCGTCACCTGGTATCGGATTTTTAATAACTTTTTTAATCTTTATTTGCTCGATATTGCTCTTAAAGGAAAAAGGAAAATAAATAGCGAACTTTTGATTGTCGGTAAGTATTTAGGAAGTGGATTTTTTGCTTTAATTATCGTCTTTATTTTCTCTCAAACTCATCATCTAAATTTAGTCGGTTTGATTGCTAGCTTGGGTGTAGGAGGTTTAGCAGTAGCATTTGCAGCGCAAAAAACCCTCGAACAACTATTAGGAGGAATCGTTATTTTTATCGATCGCCCCTTTGTTTTAGACGATTATATCGGACTTCCTGACGGAACTTTTGGCAGAGTAGAATCGATCGGACTGAGATCGACAAAAATCAGAACTTCAGGAAAAGGAACTTTAGTAATAGTTCCCAATAGTTCCCTCTCTCAAGCTAATATTGAAAACTATTCTCGGGTTAAAAAAGTCATAACCATGATTTATTTAAAATTCGATCGCCTCCTACCCGAAGAAGAAAAAGCATTAATTCGTCAGGTAATAATCGAAAGCACTCAAGATATTTTTGGTATCGATCCGCGCAACAGCGAAGTAACCTTTAAAGATACGATCGAACCGGATAAAAATTCGCCAATTACTACCGCTCAAATCAATTTATTCGTTTTAGGTTCGGGAGAAGTTTCGATGGAATTGCGCCGTCAATTACTCGATATTGCCAGACAAAATATTAGCGACAAATTGAAAGAATATGGTATATCTTTTGCTCTCGAAGACAAAATGATTAATGTAGATTCCCCGATTACAATTTAAGATATATTTCGATGGAAAATATAAGTAAATATCTCAAAATAATCTTAGTAACTATAGTTTTATTAACAAGTTTAATCTTGCCAAGTTCGGCAGAAACAATTGAAAAAGAAGGCGTTTTTTTAGATGGCAGAGAAATAATTCAAGTAAGTGCTATCGGTTCGATTAGTGCCACAGAAAGATCCGATCGAATTAAAACTATTTTCAAAGAAATAGCAAATTCAGAAGCAGTTCGCACCCAAGAAAAGATCGAAGTTAGGATAGGAGAAGTTAATGGATTGCCAGTAATTTACGTTAACGATCGCTACTTAGTTACGATAACTCAAAACGATTTAATAGATGGAAATACTGAAGGAGAACAAGCTGAAATTTGGCAAGAACAAATAGACTCAGCCTTAAGACAAGCAGCTAGAGAAAGAAGCAGTAAATTTTTACAGCAAGCTTTAATAGAAAGCGGAGGATTATTTCTAATTGCCCTCGTATTTCACTTTATTTTAGGTAGGTTTTGGAATCACTCTTTACAAGAAAGCAAAAACGAGAAAGAAGAATTATTTCTTGGTGTAAGATTATTACTAGCTAGACTAGCACTTTGGCTGGCTTTAATCGTTTATCTAGCAAATACCTATCCTCAATCGCGACGCTGGCTTTATTTTCTCACTAACGATTCGATCGCCGAGCTAATTTTTCCCTTACTCTTCATCCTCTTTGCTTTAATTTTCGGACAATACACCCCGACAATCTTGAAATTTTCGATCGAGCGATCGACTGGCGATCGCGCAAAGACTATCAATCAAAATTTAATCGCACCAGTCAGCAATCTATTGCGGATGTCGAGTACCTTAATTTTAATTTCTTACTCTCTAATTTGGATCGAAAAATACCCAGTCATTTACGAATTTTGTAACTTTTTCTTGGATCTAGCGACAATTCTCTCGGTTGCTTGGTTAAGTTCTCGTTTATTTCGCCAATTCGTGCGGGTTTACGGCATTGAGTTAATTCGCAAATTAGGTCGGGAAGTCGACGAATTACTATTGGTATTTGAAACTCTAGCAAATACTATCATCGGTTTTATTGCCGTTTTAGCTTTCGCTCAAAGTCGTTTCGATCTGATCGGTTTATTCGCTGGTTTGGGAGTAGGTGGTTTGGCGATCGTTTTTGCCGCTCAACAGACTTTACAACAGTTATTAGGTACTGTAGTTTTATATTTAGATCGTCCTTTCATCCCCGGCGAATACATTCGCTTACCTAGCGGTTTGTTTGGTAGAGTAGAATCGATCGGACTGCGATCGACTAAAATTCGTACCGCAGCTAAAGGTACTTTGATCATTTTTCCTAATTCTACTATGGCTAATCTGGAAATTGAGAACATTACCAGGGGAAAAAAGGTGATGGTATTGCTCTATTTAGATTTCTTAGAATCTTTAAAAGAACAAGAACGAGCTTTAGTCCAACAAACTATTAAAAAAAGTACGGATACTTTATTTGGTATCGATCCCGGTAGTACTAAAATTAGTTTGTTTCAACCAGAAGATCGCCCCGGTACTCGAGCGAGAGTGACCTTTTTTATTTTAGGATCTTCAGAAAATTCCCTGCAACTACGCAAGCGTCTCTTAGAAATTGCTAACGAAAAAATCTCTCAACAACTAAGCGATCGATCCATAACTTTTACTATGCAAGAGCCGACTATTTACGTCGAATCTCCAGTTACGATTTAAAAAAACAGCGTGTTGGAAATCATTGTTTTTTGCTCCCTATTCCACAAATGCATTTGATAGCCAGGGGGTTCGTTAGTTTTATAGACATCTTTACCAAATAAAGATAAAGAATAAATATAAGCAGTAGCAGGACAAACCGAAACAGAACTATTACCTATTTTGGTTTCGAGGGTACGATGTAAATGTCCCGAAATAACTTTAACAATTTGCGGATTTTGAGTAATAATTTCTTGCAACTGTTCTACTTGCTTAAAGCCATATTCATCGAATAAAGGCAATCCGGTAGTAAAAGGAGGATGGTGTAAAAATAATAAAGTAGGCCGATGCGGAGCTTCTGCAAGGCGATCGAGCAACCAATTATAGCGTTTTTGACATATTTTACCGCCAACTCTTCCAGGTTCGATCGAATCTATGGCAATCAATCTTAAAGGATAATCTTCAATAACATAATGGCAAAATTCCGCCTCAGTTTGTAAATATTTATGGTCGTCAAAAACCGAGCGCAAGCAAGTGCGATCGTCGTGATTTCCAGGAATCAGAAAAAAAGGAATTTCAAGCCGATCGAGAATTTCTTTGAGCCGATCGTATTGTGTTTTACTTCCCGACTGAACTAAATCCCCCGTCGCCAATACTAAATCGGGACGAGGAACTAAATTATTGATATTATCAATACATTTGCTTAAATTAGCCGCAGTATCGATCGGATAATTTTTTTCTTCTGCTCGATCGTAAATATGCAAGTCGGTAATTTGGACGATAATCATAATTTAAAAGCTGTTGGCTGTTCCGAGAGTTTCCTAATTTCAGATTAGTCGTTAAATTGTAGGCAAAATCGCGATCGGTATTCATCGAACCATCCAATTATAAACGTATTTGCCAACAGCAATTGCTTTATTATTTAGTTTTCTTTGCTATTTTCAATTGCAACTGAGTGAGAATTGCGATCTCTTTGAAACCAAACTTGTTGTTGGGGCATCGGAATGGGTATTCCCGCGCGATCGAAAGCAATTTTGATGCGACGGCGAAATTCTCTAGAAACGGCCCATTGTTGTAGCGGTTGGGTTTTGATCCAAACTTTGACAATTGCACCGCGATCGCTAAAATTATCTACACCCAATATTTGGGGTGATTCTAAAATCTTTTCTTTCCAGGAAGAATCGGCGGTCATTTTTTCAGCTACTTCAGTTATTGTCCCTAAAGCTTTATCGACATCTGTATTATAAGCTACGGGAATGTTTAAATCGGCTCTGGCCCAATGAGAAGATAAATTAGCGACTACCCTGATTTCGCTGTTAGGAATAGTTATCAATCTTCCTTCAGCATCTCGCAACTGAGTAATGCGTAAATTAATATTTTCTACTAAACCGCTATATTCCCCGACATTAATGATGTCACCCACAGCATACTGATCTTCGGCAATAATCAAAAAGCCATTAAGAGTATCTTTGATTATGCTTTGGGAAGCAAAAGACACGGCTAAACCGATCAATCCAGCACCGGCTAAAATAGGAGCTATATCTATGCCGATACTGGCCATTCCTACCAAAACTCCGACGATTGTAAAACTGAGGGTAACGATTCCTTGAGTGACTTTGGTGATTGTGGCAATACGTAATTGCAAGCGACGATTTTCTTCTCCGACTAATAAAATCGAATTGGTAGTTAATGCTTGATTAAAGCGAGCAATTAAAGCGTAACTCAAACGAATTGAGACGTAAGCTAAGACGCTAACTAAGCCCAATCTGGCGGGTATTCTGAAGGCTGTTATTACCCACTTTTGCAACCAAATTGTCTGGGGAAACAGTCCGAGGATAATTATGCTTGCTCCGATCCAAGTCCCACCGAGAGCGATATTTAATAAAGTTCGTTTAATTTCTATGAGATTGGATTTTTGCGATCGTGTTAGTTGAGTTTCAATTTTTTCAGCAGAATCTGGATCTATATCGATCTGTTCGCTTTTAACTTCTTTTAATTCGCTTTTTGCCTTGATAATTGCCAAGGTCATTAACAATGTTAGCGCAGCCAGAGAAATTGCTTTAAAGCCTTGTTCTTTTAAATAATCCGGTTGAATTTGTGCTTGTGTTACTTCGAGGCCCTCTCTCAATTGTGCGACGATTTGCTCGGCTCTTTGCTCTTGAGTTACCTTTTCTTCGATCGTCGCATCTTCTGCGGTTACGTTCATCAAACGAATCGGTTGGGAATCTCCTACCTGAATGTATATATTGTTTACTGTTCCTTCTGTCCAGACTTTTATCTCTTCATTGTTTTTAAACGAGCTGCTATTAATTACTTCTTTTATTACTAGTTGGATTTGTCTTACTCTTGCGTCTAACTGATTTTTTTCTTTGGCTGCAATTTTAAAGGGACAAGAAATATTTTCTATTTTTATACAAGCATTTGGTGCTTTAGTCTCTCGATTTTGATTTTCTTCTTTGTTCGGTATTAAGCTCGGTAACTCTTGCAAATTGGGTACTTGCATCTTAACAGGGGATGCGATCGCGCTGGTTACTAGGATCGAATACATCGTCAAAACAGAAAAACCAATTTTAAGCATAATTTCAAAAAGTAGTAAAATTACTAGCTTAACAAACTGATTTAAATATGTTTGTCTGCTTACAAAAAAAATCTGCCAGTCAAATAGCAGATTCGATTATTTTCAGTTTTATCTATATAAAATACTTATAATCAATAGTTGATAATCAAAATTTCCCTGACTATAAAGATAAGAGCCGATAAAGTCTGTATCGATCGCGACTCTTTTCAAATAAAGCTAAGTTTGACGATTTTAGTCCCTCGGCATCAAATAATAACTTAACCCTCTTCGGTAATGCTTCGAGCTGTACTCAAGTTAAATTGTCATGCAAAAAGGAGACAACAGAGAATGACGATTGGCGCATATAGCTAGTTTAACTTGTTTGATATCGAGGGATTTCATTCCCAAACTAATCGGATCTAAATTGCGATCGAAACAAGTATTTTCGTCGTAATAAGCTCCGTTTAAATTAGTTCCTTCTAAATTAGCTTTTCTAAGATCTGCACCGTTTAAATAAGCTTTTGACAAACAAGCACCTCGCAAATCTGCACCTTGGAAACAAGTATTAATTAAATCGGCATTGCTTAAGTCTGCTTTTTTTAAATCTGCATTGCTTAAGTCTGCTTCTTCTAAATAAGCTTGTTGTAAATTTGCTTCTGACAAACAAGCTTTTATAAAGTTAGTTTGCTTTAAGGAAGAGTTTTCTAAATTAGAGTGGTAGAGATTGGCGTTTCTAAAACTACAATAATTGAGATGGCTGTTTTGAAATTCTGCTTCTTTTAATTGGCTTCTGTTAAAGTTAATTCCTTTTAATACTGCATTGTTTAAGCGAATATGATTGAGTTTGAGGCGAGCAAAATTTATTTGTCCTTCTAAATATCTTTCAAGTAATTTTTCTGAAAGAGTGCAATTAGAATCAGTATTTTGTGGCTTTTGTTCGGCTAAACTATCGACAAAGAATTCTATAGTTTTTTGTTTTACCCAACCTTTAATTACAGCTAGTTGTCCAAATTTAATCCAGCAACTATGTTTCTCTTGCTGTCTTTTTAGAATGCATTCTATTTGCTCTTCGGTTAATAAACCGGCTTCTTTAAGGTAATAACCGATCGGATTTCTAGTTTTCTGTCGCAAGATATGCGGCCATTTTTCTTTAAAGAAATCAATTGTTTTCTGCTCTATCCATCCTCGATAGATTAGAATCTCTGCTATGCTCTGCTGGTTCGATTCTTTTAGATCTTCTCTGGCCAGTTGAATTTGTTTTTGAGAAACTAAATCGGCTTCGAGGAGAGTTTTTAGTAGCTGTTTATCTGAAGATGGTCTTGACACGATTTGTCTACCTATTCGATTTATCAGCATAGATTTTAAGGGATGTATAATCTTTTATTGCTATCTAAATCAAATATAACTAATAATAAATATTTGAAAAGATAATTTGAGAATAAATCACACAACCTTAATTTTTTCAGTATTTTTTGCTAAGTTATTGGGCGATTACAATCGCTTTTTATCAAGATAAAATTAACAATCGTACTTTTTTAGCTCTAAAAGTGATAACTTTACTTTTGTTTCGTAGTTTAACTACTCTCCCTAACAAATATTTATATAATCTTAACTAAATTTTGCAAAAAATTCAAATTAATTTTATCCATCGATATATAGATTCATTTCTGCTTCGAGTCGATCTACTAAAGAATCGAGGTCTCCAGCACTTTCGTAGCAAACTGGAGGTAAAGGATCGCTCACAAAATTAATTAGTTTAATTTGACCGTTACCTATACCAATAATTACGACTTCTTTATTGCGATCGTATCCGTCTAAAATACCTAATATTTCTCGAAACTGATAATTAACCTGTTTGTTTAGTTTTTCGATTGCTTCTCGCGAACAAGCAACAAAATGAGGTTTTGGGTTGAGATCGATTCCTAAAGTATTGTTGCTATCGCCCCATTCTTGCAGCAAACCCCAAGCTAATCCAGCTAAATCTCGTTCGTTGGCTCTAACAAAATCGTCTAACTGATATCGCCAGCGATTTTCTGCATCGTCAGGTGGGGTATTACTAAATCTCATTCTTTAAATCTCAAAATCCAAGACTGGTGCTAGAGCGATCGCCTAACACCTCTGTAATTCTTACTTAAATCTAGAAGTCTTCAACCTCTAATTGGGTTACCGCGATCGCCCAAAAACCGAATGCCAACATTAAAGGCATCGGACACTGCCAATAATAGCTCAATAACATAGCTGCTATCGTAATTAAGATCGCTACTAATGACAAAGTTTGTTCTTCAGGACAGAGTCCTTTTTCTGACTTAATTAACCTCAAGGTTTTTGGTGGTATTGGTTGTGGCATGACTGCATTGGGTGGAAACGCCCAGTACATATAACTTTCTGTGAATAGGTCTGTCCAACCATTTTCATCACACCATTCTTTAATCCAATCGTCACGAAAATGTTTCATTCTTCTGATAAACTACTTAACTAATACGACTTTGTAAATGCTCGATTGAAGATGTTAGTAAGGTTAGCAAAATCTTTCTCCCTTGAGAAGAGATGCGTAAAAAAAGTTAATTTCTACTTATTTCTCGCGTCAATGTCTTCAATCCTAACTACTGTTTAATACGATATATGCAAATGTAACTTAAGCTACTAAAATTTATGGTCTCTTCTGAAATGCTTTGAAAATGTTTACTTTAAAAGCTTTTATCCCAATAAATATGTAATTTTAATTTACTAAATTTTCTATATCGAAAAAAATTATATAACATTTTTAGATTTTCAACTTAGCTTTAACTACTCGAGGCCGCGATCGATTCTAGTTCTGTGACAGATAAATTCAGTACAGATATAGTGTAGTTTTCGATCCCAAGGGTCGCGAGGTAATTGGGGCAAATAAGCATCGTGGAAGACAATACCGACAGTAGGTTTTTCGCACCATTCGGGACTATTTAAAAAGCGATCGTAAAAACCACCACCATAACCCAAACGATAACCAAAACGATCGATCGCCACAGCAGGAACTAAAATTAAATCTACCGTAGCAGGGGATATTTTTGGTGCTTGGGGGTGCGGTTCTTGAATACCATAAGAGTTTAATATTAATTTATCTTGTGGTTGCCAACAATGCCAGTGTAGAGAACTTCCCACACAGCGAGGAAATCCCCAATTGCGCTGTCTTTTATTAAATAAAGATGAAAGATCTAATTCTTGTTTGAAGCTGAAATAAGCCAAAATCGTGCGAGATTTTTGAAATAAAGATAAAGACTCGAGACGATCGCAAACCAGATAGCTTTTTTCTTGCCAAACTTTTTGCGAAAGCGATCGTCTTTGTTTGAGAATTAAACGACGCATTTGGCCTTTATCTTGAAGATCCTTCACTTAACTATTTTTTTACGGGAATAAAACGGTTTTTTAACAATTTTGGCGGGATATTGTTTGCCGCGAATTTCGATCGACAATTCTTGACCGATTTTACTGGCAGATTTAGGTACGTAAGCCAGGGCGATCGCCACATTTAAAGTTGGCGATAAAGTTCCGCTTGTAACCTCACCGACATAGCGATCTTCCAATAATACCTTATAACCGTGACGAGCGATATGTCTGCCCTTCATTTGTATGGCAACTAATTTTTTCTTTATTCCTGCTGTTTTTTGCCGTTCTAATTGAGATCTACCGATAAAATCTCCTTTAGTATCCCAATGAACTAACCAACTCAAACCAGCTTCTAAAGGGGTAGTGGTTTCGTCGATATCTTGACCGTACAAACACATAGCTGCTTCTAAGCGTAAAGTATCTCTAGCCCCCAAACCGCAGGGAGTTACCCCAGCAGCTTCTAAACTTTCCCACAGTTTAATACCCGTTTGCGGATCTACCATTACTTCAAAACCATCTTCTCCGGTATAACCAGTTCTGGCAATAAAAGCAGTGCTACCAAAAATTTTCGTTTCGATATGTCCGAAAGCTGCGATCGCGCTTAAATCTTCGGCTACGAAATTTTGGAGAGATTTTAGAACGAGAGGGCCTTGAATGGCAATTAAGACTTTTTCTGAGGAGAGATCTTCTATTTCTGTGGAAGTAGATTGTAAATTTTCTGACAACCAAGCCTTATCTTTACCAGTAGTGGCTGCATTGACGATCGCGATGCCTTTTTCTATTCCTCGATCGTCTTTTCCTTGGTAATAAAAAATTATATCGTCAATAATCCCCCCAGAGGGATTTAATAGCACTGTATATTGAGCTAAATTTGGTTTTAAACGTTCTAAATCTGAGGGTACTAGATTTTGTAAGTCTTTTAAGAGTTCTTTTCCTCGGAGTGTAAATTTACCCATGTGGGAAATATCGAACATTCCTACTGAAGTACGTATGGCATGATGTTCTTGTTTGAGACTGCTAAATTGAACTGGCATTTGCCAGCCAGAGAAATCGATTAATTTGGCCCCTGCTGCTACAGCTTTTTCGTATAGGGGAGTGCGAAAGCCGGCTTTTGTTTTGTTATCTGATTCAACCACTGGTTATTTTTTAAATTTGTTTTATATTTTATTTGAAAGCGAACTTTATATTTTTGGTATTATCTTTTACTAAGTTTAGCTCGATTTTTTCAATTATTTTAAGTTTTCAATTTTTACTACACTTAAATTTTGAAATTCAGTATATATTTATACGAAATTATAAAATATCGATTTGATTTTCTTCAAGGCAGAGATAATCACAAATACAATTTTACTTTTCAAAGGGATTTAACTAAAAAAAATAGAGCGATCGATAATTTAAAATTTAAATCCCCTAAAAAATATTAAAATTTTTTTAGCAACTGAAGTGAAGGAAAAAATACAATTCTAGACGATTGTTGTCTGGAAAATTTACCCGGCTTAGTTGCCTAAATTAAGAGGATTATTATTGAATGGCAAAAATATTAATAACTCATCCGATCGAGCCAAATAGTATCGAAAAATTAGCTCTAAAAAAAATTCATCCCAGTTTGCAGCTAAAAAAAGAATTGAGTTCGATCGCAGAAGAAGTATTTTATGTCAATAACGGAACAGAAGAAATTTTTTACGTTCCCAGTATTGCCATAAAACAACAGCCAGACGAAAAAAACGATCCTAGTTTAGAAAGTTTGCGATCGATCCTAGCAAGTGTTCGACCAGACGTATTAATTGTAGGGAATAATGCCGTCCCAGGTAAAGCTATTAAAGCATGGCGAGCCGCAGTAGGTAAACAGCAAAGACTTTTAGTAATAAGAAGGGGAGTAGATACCAGAGCGATCGACAAACAAACAGCAAAACAAGAAGAAATAGAGGTGGGAAACCTACCGGGGATCAATTCTCCTTTCGTTGCCAAACATATGATAGAATATCTGAGGCTAAAAGAAGCATCTCCCAAAAGTAAGATGGCAATTGTTGGCGTAGGAAATATTGGTAAAAACATCGCACTCGAGGCGATCGAGCGCGGTTTATCGGTTCATTTATTAAGTCCTTCGCTACAAAATTTAGCCAAACAAAAAGAAATTCTTTGTCAAAGGAAAATCCCGATCGATAAAGTTATTTGTGGAGATTCGATCGCCAATGTATTAGAAAATGCTGCTCATGTAGCGATCGCCATACCTTGGGAAAATAGTCTTGGAGGAACTAATCAAAATATTATCGGCCGCGAAAATATTGAAAGTTTAGCAGCTAATGCTAGAATTGTCTCTGCTTCAGTGCCAGGGATATTTTCCGATGCTGCATTAAACTTTACTAATAGTTTAGTGGAACGAGGAAAAATTTACGTTCGTATCGATACATCGAAAAGACGCGCAGTAGAAACAAAAGCAAAATATTCTCACTTAGATATTGGTCACGATCGAGCATTTGCTAGTTCTGAATGTCAGCAAGAATTGGATCGGGCTATGCTGCAAAAAGCAAGAAAATTTATTGAAAATAGTACCCTAGAATTAGTCAAATAAAGTGAATTAATTTTAGGGAGTGCCAGGGAGGAATTCAACCCTCCCACAAGAATAATTCCGTGCAATAAAAAAATAAATAATTTAATATTTATTTTAATAAAGTTAATTTGGAACTGACACCAAAATTCAACTGTCAGAAAAAGAAACAAAGGAGCAAATATGTCAAAAGGAAATCCTGCCAAGCAACTCAAACGAGAGTTAGGTTGGTTTGGGGCAACTACAATGGGACTGGCTTCTATTATCGGAGTAGGGATTTTTGTTAGCGTAGGTATTGCAGCCGGAGACTCCGGCACGGCAGTAATCGCAGCCCTACTGATAGCCGGATTATTATCTATATGTAATAGTCTCAACTTCGCTCAACTGGCAGCCAACCACCCCTACAGTGGCGGCTTATACGAATACGGTTACAGATATTTAAACCCTTGGCTGGGTTTTACCGGAGGTTGGATGTATCTCCTCGGTAAAATAGCAGTAGCAGCAACCGCAGCTTTAGGATTTGCGGGTTATTTAATTAATATTCTCGGATTATCAGAAACAACTCCTCTAGTGCCGATCGCCGAAACTGCGGTGATTTTTCTAACCTTAGTGGTATTGGGGGGAATGAAGCGATCGAAAAGGGTAACAACAATTATTCTCTCGATTACAATTTCATCCCTGCTATTCTTGGTTATAGCTGGAGGTCTCTTGTTGCCTTCAAATGGATTTCAATATTTGACATTTCCGCAAACAGACAGCGACTCTTTCTGGCCCAATTTTCTCAAATCGATCGCCTTACTTTTTGCCGCTTATAATGGAGCGGGGCGAATTGCTACTTTAGGTGAAGAAGTAACCGAACCCAGAAAAAACATCCCCAGAGCAATAATACTTACCTTAGCGATCGTCGTTACTTTATATATAGCCGTAGCAGTAGTTAGTGTGGGTTCGATCGGTGCTGAAGGTTTAGCATCAGCAACAATAATTCAAGCAGCACCTTTAGAAGTAGTGGCCGAAAGCTTCGGTATTCCCGGTGGGGCGACAATTTTAGCTATCGGTGCGACTGCGGCGATGTTAAGCGTACTTTTGAGTATTATCCTCAGTTTATCTCGCGTTTTCTTAGCTATGGGAAGACGGGGAGATATGCCCGAGTTTTTATCGCAACTGAGAGGGGAACAAACTCAACCTTACGGAGCAATTATTCTGAGCGGTGCAATAGTGGGTTTATTAGTGTTAACTGGTGATGTCGCTACTACCTGGTCGTTTGGAGCTTTTGGCGGCTTGTATCGCTGCGTAATCGGCAGTATGGCAGCACTTCAACTTAAAGAAGACGAAAGATTGTATCCGAGATGGTCGAGTTGGTTGGCTCTTTTATCTTGCGTATTTTTAGCTTTTTGGATCGATTGGCACATTTGGGTAATTGGTTTTGCTTTAATTGGTATTGGCATACTTTGGCATACCATAATGCAACAGCTTAATATCGTTGAAGGCTCGAAGTCCGACGTTGCCACCCAAAAACCTAAAGTTACTTCGTAGAAGGATTATTTTTACTATTAGTTTTTAGTGAAGCATTTTTAAATAATTTTTCTCAACTTTGAAAAAAAATAAAGGGAAGAGTTCGACCTCTTCCCTTTTATCGTTCTGTTTGTCTTGTTTTTTTGCTTCTGGCGAGTCTTTTAATTTTTTGCGGAGCATTTGCTGTCGTTTTTTGAGTTGTCTTTGTCTTGCCGATCCGCCTTTTCCTTTCTTATTTCGCCCCTGTTTTCTGGGAGATTCCCAGCTTTTGAGTCTTTGAGCCATATTTGTAGTTATTTGTATATTCTTTTCTATGATAGCGCGATCGAGCTGCAAAAGTTATAAAAAAAATTACTAGAGCCATGTTAATATATTTAGACCGATGCAATCTAAAGTCTGTTCGTCAAAATTGCCAGAAGATTTTACTAAGAACGATCGAGACGAGGACAATCGCAGTTTTTGTGTCTTTATCTGCTTCGATATTATGGAGCAAAATACAAATATTCATAAATTGAAAGAATTCGATCGACCTATTTCAGAACAACTTCTCAATATTGCTGATAAAAAGAGGTCTAATTTATTTGCTTGGCGCGGTCAGTTTTCTCCTCAATTAATTGCAACTATTATTAAAGCTTATTGTCTGCCAAACTCAGTTATACTCGATCCGTTTTTAGGAAGCGGAACTGTTTTATTGGAGGCAGGAACTTTTTCTTTAGAAGCATACGGATGTGAAATAAATCCAGCAGCAAAGCTGCTTAGTAAGTGCTACGAACTAATAAATAAACCTCACAGAAGAGAGATATTAAATCAAGTAAGAGAACATTTAGAACGGGAATTTCCCTACAGGATTTTAATAAATAATAATAATGAAGTTGAAAACTTAGAAGTAAAAATATCAAAAATAAGAAATAAATTAGATTCAGAGGCGAGAATAGTATTTGATGCGCTGATAATTCTTATCGATGCTGGAAAAAATACAATTACTAACGAACTTATTAAAACTAAATTTTCAGAATTAGCCAGGTCGATCGAAGATTTACCTAGTTCTAATAAAGTAATAAAAGCTTTTTTATCTGATGCTAGATCTCTGCCAATTCAAGATAACAAAATTGACTTTGTTTTAACTTCACCACCCTATATTAATGTATTTAATTATCATCAAAATTATCGCAAATCCGCGGAAATTTTAGGCTGGAATTTACTTAAAATAGCGAGATCGGAGATTGGTTCTAATCGAGCAAATAGAAATAATCGCTTTTATACAGTCGTACAATATTGTTTAGATATAGCAGATAGTTTAAAAGAAATTTCTAGAGTTTGTAAAAAAGATGCGCGTCTTATATTCATTGTCGGTTACGAATCGAAAGTTCTTGGAGTTCCTTTTTATAATGCTGATATTTTAGAAAGAATTGCACTTGAATCTGGTTTGTATCGCAAAGTTTTAAGACAAAAAAGAAAATTTAAAAATAAATTCGGTCAAATTATTAGAGAAGATATAATTAATTTCTACAATTTAAAAAATTCAGAAGCTACAAAAGAAAGATGCGATCGCGTTGCTAGAGAAGTTGCGCGAGATGCTTTAATAAATGGAATATCTTTAGTTACAAAAAAGAATTATACATATTTAAAAGATGCGATCGAAAGAGTTAACGAGATAAAAGGAACGCCAAAACTATCAGAAAATATTCAGCTTAAAATAGAACAAAATAAGATTAGAAAAACTCAAAATATGCCCGAACTTCCTCGTCCCCATTACTCTAAATTAACAGCCTGTTTAAATAATTCTCGCTTACCAAATGGCGATCGAGAACGATTAGAAGAAGCTGTAAAAAAATATCACGAATGGATCGAAGAATTAGAAAGAATCGAAAGTTCTCAACCCGATACGGTGCAAAAATTAGTAGCAGCTACCAATCGATATAAACGCTTTATCGAACTCGATCTTATTTTTGACAGTCCAGAAAATTTTCTTTACAGACAAAAAGGACAATTAAAATTAGATAATACCATATTAGAAGAGTTTTTACCGCAATTGATTTTCCGCAGTTTGCGAGGAATAGATAAGTCTTTTGAATTAGGCCCTAGAAATACATTTTCTGGACTGAGTTTTTTGTCTTCTGTTGGTAATTCGGGTCAGGGTGGAGAACCATCTATAAGATCTAAAAACCAGGATTTTATTTTAGGAAAAAAGCTATATTTAAAAACATCTTTCAATCCAGATTTTGAAGACTACAAGTTAATAGAATCAAATTTAGGTTATGTATGTGCTGAATGCAAAACAAATTTAGATAAAACTATGTTTCAAGAGGCTGTTGCTACTAGCAGAGATCTTAAAATAGCCGTTCCTAGTTCTCTATATTTCTTGGTTTGTGAATTTTTAGATATGACACCAGTTTCGATCGTATCGACTCAAATAGATGACGTTTTTATAGTACGTAAATCAAAGCGGATGTCTTCCAATATCAGACAAAAATATAAAACACCAGAAGCAAGACGAAATTATCGTCAAGAATATCAAGAATTTTTGGATACTTCTCAATATTATCCCGATGTATTTCAGAGAATGATAGATAAAATACAAACTGTAATTGATAATGCAAGTCCATCTGTAAATAAAGTTCTCGATCGCGGTTATTTTTAGATTAGAAAAGTGGGTGTTAAAGCTATTAAAAAAAATCAATAACTTCATGCTTATTTACCCACTAAAAACATAAAAAATATTAAACTGGATCTACTTTGTAAACAGCAGACATTCCCGCATCAATATGATCGTCAACATGACAGTGATACATCCAAACTCCCGGATCGTCTGCGAGCATATCTAACACTCTAACAGTAGCGGGAAAAACTTCGGTAGTATCGACGCGGTGTCCGTCATCGAGTAAAGTATTTCCATGCCAATGGGGGGTATGGATGTCTACTTCCGTACCCAAACCAACGATATACCAACGTACTTCGTCATTTTGCTTCATATCTAACCCTTTCAAGTTACTGTAAAGCAGTCCGTTAATTCCGTGCATCAGGTTGCTTTCAATAAAATCTTCGTCGTCACGATCGATCGATGCTTTAGTAAATTCTTTGATATTCTCGTCGAGAAAAAGACTAGAATTTTCGTCTATAACTTGGTAAATATTGACAAATTCGCGATCGATCCCTTGAGGTAAATTAGTTTGCGGATCTAAACTTCCGCGACTGTAAACTATAATCGCTCCAATTAAACCTGAGTTAACATCTTTGACAAGATCCGTTGCCGAATAATAAGGCCAGACGATCGAACTTAGATCTTCAGAAGTAGGAGCAGAACTTTCAGGTACTTCATAAACATAAGTATAAGTATCGTTGGGAGCAATGGCATCGTCTGCTTTTTCGAGGCCCGAAGTTCCATCTTGATAGGGAATTCCTTCGTTTGCTTTACTGTAAAATAGACCGTTAGAATGCAAACTGACTGGATATCGGGTTTCATTTTTAAAGTGAATAATAACCCGATCGCCTACTTCAGCCCTAATTGTCGGCCCCAACAGTCCTAGATGTTCGTCTGAACTTCCAGATTGACGAATTTTCTTGATTTCTCCAGTTTTAGCAGAAATAACTCGATCGGGCCCGTCGATAATTTCTTTAAATTGGGGTGTATAAGAAGAATATACTGCTTTGCGGTATATTCTGCCAATTTGGTTCGGGGTATTTTCAACAAAGACTAATTGGTCTTCATTAAATTCCATGCCCATCATTTCATCTACGGGATAAGATGGGGCGTAATCCCATAAAATTTCTTCTGCTTTAATCCAATATTCTCTAGTTTGAGATTGTTGTTCTTGAGTATCGGAATATTGTGTCGGGTTATCGGCTTGAAAAGGATTCCATATTAGCGAAGCTATCGCTACCCCGGCGATCGCAATTATAAAAAATACACTTTTTTTCAACATTTTTGTTAGCTAGTTTCTTAGTTTTGCTCGAAAAGATCGGCACAACAATTGTCAATTAGGCTCAAAATTTTTTGTTGCAGTATTTAGGAAGGATCGATAGTATAAGTTGTTTTCATTCCTGCCGAAATATGGTCGTTCACGTGACAGCTATATTGCCAAGTTCCGGGACGATCTGCGATCATTTCTAAGGTTTTTACTGTTGCTGGGAATATTTGCGCCGTATCGAGGCGATGAGTACCTTCTAGTAAAGTTTCGCCTTCCCAGTGGGGTGTATGGATATCTACTTCCGTTCCCATTCCCATTAAATACCAGCGTACTTCTTCGTTTTGTTTGATGTTTAAGCCTGTGAGATTTCCGTATAACAATCCGTTAATACCGTGCATGAGATTGCTTTCTTCAAAGTCTCCATCTTCGGTATCTGCATTCGGGGCGAATTCTGCGATATTTTTGTCGATATAAAGGCTAATATTTTCGTCTATTACTTTAAATAAAGAAACAAATTCTCGATCGACTCCTTTTGGCAATCCAGTGTTACGATCTAAACTATTTTTTTCGTAAACTATAATCGCTCCCATCAAACCGGAATTAGTATCTCTGGTTTCATCTGCATGAGAATGATAGGGCCAAACTACGGAGTTATAGTCGCTAGGGCCGGGGCCTGCTCTTTCTGGTACTTCAAAATTATAAGTATAGCTTTGTCCTGGGCCAATATTATCGTCTCCTTTATCGACAGCAGAAGTACCATCGTTATAAGGTGCGCCTTCGTTAGCTTTAGTATAAAGGAAGCCGTGGACGTGAAAACTGACTGGAAAGCTAGTCTCGTTTTTTAAGTGAACTATAACTTTTTGTCCGACTTCAGCGCGCACGATCGGCCCGAGCATTCCTAAATGTTCTTCTCTACTTCCTGGCTGACGAATAATTTTCATTTTGCCAGTTTTAGGATCTATTACTTCGTTCGGCCCGTCGATAATTTCTTGGTATTCAGGTGTATAGGAACGAAAAACTGCTTTGCGATATATTCTACCGATTCGATCGTCTGTATTTTCTGTAAAAACTAATTGATCTTCATCTAAATTTTCTCCTGTCATTTCATTGACTGGATAAGAAGGGGTATAGTCCCAGTAGATTTCTTCGGCTTTCAACCAGTATTCTTGTACGTTAGCTTCAGCAATACTTCTATATTGCACGATCGCCAACAAGCACAAAGCTACTGCAAAAGAGAGACCGAGCCATTTAGATAACTTTTTTGTCATAATTCAATACAATCGAAAAGACTTATCAAGTTATACCAAATTTTGGCTAGATTCTAAAAAAAACATTAAGAAAAGTTGTTGTTAAAGTTATTTGTCAAATTGACGCATCAAAAGAATTGAAAAACAAAAACATAATTTAAGCGATCGCGGATGGGATTTGTTGTGTCAATCTGGATCTGTGATTTATTTTTAAATGTTTCGATCGTTTCATTAAAAAGGTGGGCTGTTAAAGTTATCAAAAAAATTAAATAACTTATTTATACCAATTTGCAAAAATAGCAAAATATATAGCAATTTTATTTAAAAATATGAAAAAAGTTGAAAAAGCTTGTATTGTCTGACCCCTGACCTCTGACCTCTGACCTTTTTACCTGTATTAACTATCTGATTACTTTTGAAAAATGGTATTACCCACTTTAAAATTAATTTCGATCGCATTAATTTGGCTTGCATTTTTTGAGCTATATTTTGGTCAAAGCGATCGATTAAAAACGAATTAGTCCTAGAAAAAAATACCGTTCCAGGCATTGAAACCAATCGTTAATAAATTAGTTTCAATCAATGCCTTTTCCCAATCTCTATCGCTGGGATATATTAAGTTCGTGACGCAATTTTTGAGTTGCTTCGACCATGTTTTTCAAAGCAGGAATTACCTCCTCCCAGCGTCTTGTTTTCAAGCCGCAATCTGGATTAACCCAAATTTGTTGCAAAGGAAGGTTACTTATACCTTCTTTCAATTGGTTAATTAATTGTTCGGTAGTCGGTACTACTGGAGAATGGATATCGTACACCCCGTTACCTATTTGATGGGAATAACCTCCCTGAGTGACTTCTTGGAGGGTGCGGTTATTGCTGCGACTGTTTTCGATCGAAATTACATCAGCATCGAGACGTTCGATATCTTTAATAATGTCGCCAAACTCGCTATAACACATATGGGTGTGGATTTGGGTTTCAGGTTGTACGATCGCAGTAGCGAGTCTAAAGGAATCTATAGCCCAAGATAAATAGTTACTCCAGCGTTCTATTTTTAGGGGTAATCCTTCCCTTAATGCTGGTTCGTCTACTTGGATCGCTTTTGCACCTGCTGCTTCTAAATCGGCTACTTCTTCTCGTAATGCTAAAGCAATTTGAAATGCTTGTTCGCCTCTCGAAATATCGTTGCGAGGGAAAGACCAGTTAAGAATTGTAACGGGGCCGGTCAGCATTCCTTTGACGGGTTTTTTGGTTAAAGACTGGGCTACTTGGTACTCTCGTACTGTCATCGGTGCGGTGCGTACTATATCGCCGTAAATAATTGGTGGACGAACGTAACGACTACCGTAGCTTTGCACCCAGCCAGATTCGGTAAAGGCAAAACCTGCTAGCTGCTGACCGAAATATTCTACCATATCGGTGCGTTCAAATTCGCCATGTACTAAGACATCTAAGCCGATATCTTCCTGGATTTTAATACATTTAGCAATTTCAGCATCGATCGCTGTTTGATATTCCGATCGGGTTAAATTACCCTTTTTGTATTCCAATCTTAATTTGCGTACTTCTTTAGTTTGGGGAAACGATCCGATCGTAGTTGTTGGTAGGGGAGGAAGAGAAATTTGTCGATCGATTCGTAATGAGTAAGATAAGGATCTTTGAAAATCTTGAGGACTGAGCTTATTTACTTTTTCTCGTACTGAATAATTAGCGGGATTAAACTTCTCAAACGCCTGCCAAGATTGCTCGATCGAATCTTTTTCTGCTTTGGTATTTTCCCCTGAAATAGTTTTACTTAAAAAGACTATTTCTGTTAGTTTTTGTTCGGCAAAACTCAAAACATTTCGCAGTGCTTCGGGTAATTTTGTTTCTCTTGAAGCGTCGTAAGGAACGAATTGTAAAGAAGCAGATGGCTGTATGGATAAGTTGGCTGAAATTGTTTTTATTTCTGCTAGTAAAGCAGAGGTTTCTTGAGGTCTAATTCTCCAGATATTGCGACCGTCTATTACACCAGCACCCAAACGTTTATCATCTGGAAAACCGTGATTTTTGATTAATTCTAAGTTTTTGCCCCTAGTAAAGTCGAGACTAATAGCAGCTACAGGTAATTCTTTGACCCAAGGATAAGTTGACCCTAAATCGTCAAAATAAGTAACCAGATCGATCGGCAAACCTATTTTAGATAAATGGTCATATGTTGTCTGATAATGTTCTTTTAAAGAACTAGCATCGCTAAAAACTAAACTCGGATCGTGCAATTGAACCTCTTCAATGCCCAATTCTTTTAATTCTTTTAGCAAGTCTGAGTATAAAGGTAATATTTGCTGTAAAATTTCTCCAAATTGTACACCTTCTAAACGACTCAAACGCAATAAAGTAACTGGCGCAATAATAATCGGCACTGCTTTTTTTCCGAGAATTTCTTGACCTCTTTTTACTGTTTCTATAAAGTCTGAAAAATCAGCTTTAGGCTTAATATCGTTACTAATTTCTGGAACTAAATAGTGATAGTTAGTATCGAACCATTTGGTCATTTCTAAAGCAGGAATTCCCTCTTTTCCTCTCGCCATAGCAAAGTAGCGATCGAGTCCTGATAAATTCCTAAAGCGATTGCCAATTAATCCCAATCTTACCGTCCAATCTAAGACCAGATCGTAAAGTGTCGCGTCACCAATACCAATGCGATCGATCCCTATTTCTAATTGAGTCTTCCAGCTTTCTGTTTCTACTTCTCTGACAATTTTTAACAGTTCTGCTGACTCTATTTTTCCGCTCCAAAATGCTTCTAAAGCTTTTTTTACCTCGCGACTTTTACCAATACGAGGATATCCTATTGTTGAGGTGCAAATTGACATAATTATTCCTAAATTTTTTGCAATATTTTAGTTTGAGGGGTGCGCCCTTTTAAACCAGTCATAAGCTCGAGAACAAAAATTCTCAACGGTGAGAAAGTTCGCAGTAACCAAAGTACAAAACGACGAAATATTAATGCTGGTAGCCAATTATTTGAAAAGATGCGATCGAGAAAATCTGTAAAACCAAGTATGGTGAAATTTTCTCTTTTACGCCAATGTTCGTAACGGTTGAGAACACTTCGATCTCCAATATCTTCTCCAAGTCGATCGGCTTCCAACAATACTTGAGCTAATGCTGCTGCATCCCTAATTCCTAAATTCAGTCCTTGTCCTCCCAAAGGATGACAACGGTGAGCAGCATCCCCGACTAATGCCAGTCGCGATCGCACGTAATGCCGAGATTGAAATAATTCAACTGGGAACAATAAAGGCTCGCTAATTAGTTCCAGCTTTCCTAATAAGCCTCCAGTGTAGTATTCCAGTTGCGTTAAAAACTCTCGTTCGTCTAGCTTTTGTATCGCTTCGGCTTCAGCATGAGGAGCAGTCCAAACAATATGACAGCGATTTTCTGGGAGGGGTAATACCGCCATCGGGCCGTCAGGCCAAAAACGCTCAAAGGCTATATCGTTGCGGGGAGCTTGATGCTTAATAGTAAAGGTAAGACAAGATTGCCAATATTTCCAGCCTTTAGTCTCAATTCCTGCCAAATGACGAACTTGCGATCGCACTCCATCAGCACCTACAACCAATTTAGTTCGCAATTGCTGCTTTTGTCCTGCTACTTCTACCTCTACTATCGCATCTGAAGATCCGTAAGTAATCCCGCAAATTTTAGCCGGACACAACCATTTAAGATTGGTAGATCGATCGAGATATTTTTGCAAAGACTGCAAGACGGTTTTATGTTCGGCAACATAACCGAGAAATTCCCGATCTAGATCGACTGTTTTAAATTTAACTATTTTAGGATCGTCAGCGTCAGAAAGATGAATCTGGCGATATTTACCAATATGAGGAAAAATATCTTGCCATATACCGATACTCTGAAAAATTTGTCCTGAAAGGGGTGAGAGAGCATATGCTCTTTCTCTGGCTGCTGCTCGATCGAAGGATAAGAGTTCGATAACGATAACACTCAATCCAGAATTTTTGAGAGCTGCTGCTAAAGTTGCTCCGACAATTCCCCCACCAACAATAACTAAGTCGCACTCTTGAGAAGTTGTTTGCATTGAATTT
Source organism: uncultured bacterium (assembly GCA_964458305.1). Classification (GTDB taxonomy): domain Bacteria; phylum Cyanobacteriota; class Cyanobacteriia; order Cyanobacteriales; family JASJDA01; genus JASJDA01. Next base: position 58,656 of record CAYWIH010000009.1, read on the forward strand.
GATTCTTAAGCTTGAAATACTTCAGTTGTAGAAGTTGCTGTTGACTGTGATGCTGAATTAGCTTTTACTGCGCGAAACATCCCGAACCGACAAAGACCAAATCCGAATCCGATCCGCATTAATAGCATGGTCGGCACTTCTCGCAAAGATTTAATCAACCCCGATATCCCAAAGCGGACTATACCTTGAGGTCTAGCTATTCCTTGCCAAATCGAATCTAGCCAAGATGGAAGTGTTTCTTTTGTCCAATCTGCTGTGATTACTTCTCCTTCGACTAATCTAGTTTCGGCTAACAATTCAGAAAAGCCTTCAATACTAGCAAAAGCGGGATGAGACCATTGATCCAGTAGTTGGCGCATTACTGGTTTTTCCCAAAAATTGAGCGGTTTTTGGCGATCGTCTCTTTGATTCCAGTCGGCTACGACTAAAATGCCACCTGGCTTTAAGACTCGCATCATTTCTTGGGCGTATTTAGCTTTATCTGGCATATGGGGGCCGGCTTCGATCGACCAAACTACATCGAAACTAGCATCGGGAAAAGAAAGTGCCAGCGCATCATCTACTTTAAATTTGGCATTAACTCCTTCTGGGGTTAATTCTCGTGCGCGTTGGACTTGTTTGGGACTAATAGTAATGCCCGTAACGTCAAAGTCGTAATCTCGAGCTAAAATCCTGCTGCTTCCGCCAATTCCACAACCGACATCTAAAACAGTAGTCTGTGGAGGTAACTTATCTAAACCACCCCATTTAACCATTTCGTGGACGAAGTCAGATTTAGCAACGAAAAAATCTTTGCGTTGCGGTGGCGAGCCATAATGACCTAAATGGATGTGTTCGCCCCAATAAAATTCTAAAATCCCGTCATTAGTCCATTCGTCGTAGGAATTAGCTACCGTCTCAGAGGATTGATAGCGGCGAGGGGTGACTAAATAGATAATAATTCCTACTGTTAGCAGTAAAACAAGCAATCCAAGGGCGTAGTATAAGTACATTGAAATCGAACCGTAATATTTGTTGACAATTTTGTTTTGAAGCGATCGAGATCGAGACAAACAGCCTCGCACCTCTGTTTAAGTGATGAAATGTGTTTTTATGGGATTTTTAACCTTTTTTGCCACAACCAGGAGGACGATAACTTGAGTTAGGAGTAGGTGGAAAAGAAGGACGTTTGTATTGAGGTAAACTCTGTATTCCTAACCAGACTGCACTAGAGTGAATTGCAGATAAAGCGATCGCCCAAACTGCATCTTTTACAAAAATTTGCCATAAAATAACCGCAGTAAATCCATGTCCCCCCATCAGCTGGGCAATTAGCACGATACTGCTTTGATAAATGGCGTACCCACCCACAACACTAATGGCTAGCCAGAGCAAATAACCCTGAAAACTATTGCGGCTAAATTTTGGTCGCAGGGTAACTAACCAAGTAACTAACACCACTCCTAAACCCATAACTATGCCCCAAGTCACCGACTCTACAGTTGGCGGATACTGACGAATGGTAAACCCGTAGATTTGATTGACAAACCAGATCGTCGTGACACTAATTAATGCTTTTTTGCGAGTTAAAGTATTACCAGCAACCGCAGCAAAACCAACTAAAGGCACGTGAGGATAAATAATAGTGCTAGTACTACCAACAGCAATCAGACTGAACTGCCACCAATTGCTATTGTTAATAGATTGCCAAACTTTTTGCCATAAATCGACTTGAAATAATTCAGTATTTGTGGCAGATTCCGCAGCAAAGATCGGGGATTTATCTGTTTTTTTTGTGTCGGATGTCATTTTTTTCTCCTCCTACGAAGAGATTAAAGTAGGGACGAATTTTCCCTAACAAAATTAGGAATTAGTAATGAGGAATTCGGGCAATAATTCCTTTTTTCAAAGCTTCGGGGCGTTCCGATCGCGGCATTATCCCGTCGGGTTTTTGATAATATAAATTAGCACAATCTAAGACAGCTTCAGAACTAACAGATATACTTTCAACATCGTGACTTAAATTACCAAAAACATAGGTAGACTTGCCAGGTGCAGTAAAAGCAACAACGCAGTGATGGCTGCAAGCACTCATGCACTTTACTGACTCGATGCTAAATTCTTGCGATTGCGACCAATTTTCTGCTTGTTGAGTTAGTTTTTTTAGGAGTTTTTCGCCCCCGCTAATACCAACTCTTTTTTTATTTTCCCAAACAGTAGCGCAACTAGAACAAACTAAAATTTTATGCGGATTTTTCACGGGCAAAATTATCTTTACAGTCGAGTTTTTTACGATTCTTTTTCGCAAAAGAAATTTACTATCGAGATGCTATTTTTCCACTTCTCGATCTGTTTTTCTGGAATTTTTTCAATAAAGCTCGATCTCGATCCCTAATCTCGAGGGAAAATCGATCGAAAACTTTAATTAAAAATTTCTTTCGCTAATTAACCCGTTATTTTCCTTAGCTTCCTCGGGAATATTGTAGATAGAGAACTGCTAATTTTTGAACTCAAAAGATTTTTAAACATCTATCTGTGCCTCGCAGAAGTGCTTGAATGTTGGTTTACTTTAATTGGCGGGCATTCTGACTGAGAGACTTTCTAGATCTCATCACAGTTGCGGGACAGCGTCGGATTTACACCAAACTTTCCCCCTTGCGCTCGATGACTGTTCCCCATCAAGACCAACTATTATTAATTATCATACTCTATTCTTTGCGATTAGCTTTTATTTTAATTTTTATATCACAATTGTCAATAATTTCCATAGTTATGGTATTTTAAATTTTAATACTTTTGGCAAAGATTATTATCTTGAGGTCTTAAATCTGAAAGGTTCGAGCTAAAAAAAAGCAATTTAAAACATAAAAATTTTTTTTTTATTAATAAAAATATCCTCAAGATCGGAAGAGCGTC
>CAYWIH010000010.1:0-59997 GCA_964458305.1 uncultured bacterium
TTTAAAACAAAAGCAATTTACCGGAGAACTAACGGTAAAATCTTCACAAAATCTCGAGTGGAAAATATATTTATGTCTCGGTAGATTAGTTTGGATCGATGGTGGTTATCATCCCCATCGTTCTTGGTTGAGAGCTTTAGCAAGACACTGCCCGAAGATACAATTAAATAAAACTATTATTACTATTGCTAAAAAATATCAGTGCTGGAATTATCGAATTTTAACTTCTTTATTCCAGAATAAAAAAATATCCAAAGAACAATTTAGAGCAATAGTTGAAACTAAAATTAGCGAAGCACTTTTTGATATTCTTCAACAAGAGAAAACAAACTCTTTAGATTATTTATTAAAAGAAACTGCTGCAGATTATCTTTTAGATTGTGGCTTAAAAGTTTCTAATACCCTGATCGACATAGATACAATTTTACGAAAAATAGACAAAAGCCAGCAAATGTGGTATCAATGCTGCCAGCAAAAACACGATTGTTGGTCGCCAAATTTAGCTCCAAATATTAAAAATTTAGAACGATTAAAACAAGAAGTAAGTGACGAAGTTTACCAAAATTTTGTCAAATTAATTGATGGTAGATACACTTTAAGAGATTTAGCAATTAAACTCGATCGAGACGTTCAACCTTTAACCTATTCTTTAGTACCTTATATTGAAAAAGGATTACTAGAATTAAAAGAAGTTTCCGATCTTCCTCAAAATATTGTTTCTTTTACTCATCATAAAAATTTAAGCAACAATCCAGCAATTGACGATCCCTCCAAACCTTTAATTGTTTGTATCGATGATAGCCCGCAAATTTTGAAAATAATGGAACACATTATTAATAAAAAAGGTTATCGCTTTATCGGAATTCAACAAAGTTTAAAAGCTATTCCCACCTTAATAGCATCTAACCCAGATTTAATTTTTCTCGATATTGGAATGCCGATCGTCAACGGTTATGAAATTTGCACTCAAATCAGAAAAATTTCTAAACTAAAAGATAAACCAGTAGTTATGTTAACAGGTCAAGATGGAATTGTCGATCGCGTTAAAGCCAAAGTTGCCGGAACTTCTGAATTTATTACCAAACCGATCGAAATTAGTAAGATCGTTGCTGTTATGGAACAATTTCTTGCATCTGCGGAATTAGCAAAAGTAAATTGAACCTTATTTTAAAACAATGTATAAAACTAGCAAACCACCTATAGAGGTGGTTTTTAAATTGTTACTTAACTGTCAATTTTACTCTATAATAAAGCGTTATCGTAAATGAATAATTACAAAATCGATGAAAGGATTATTTATCGTTTTAGAAGGAATTGACGGATCGGGAACTTCTACCCAAGCTAGTTTGTTAAACGATTATTTTCTAAATAACAATAAAAAAGTAATTTTGAGTCCCGAACCATCTAGCGGGCCGATCGGTAATTTAATCAGACAAATAATGAAAAAAAGGGTTATTTTAACTGAAAATAAGCCAAAATTTGACGAACAAATGGCATATTTATTTGCAGCCGATCGCCACGACCATTTATATAACGATATCGACGGTGTTTTTAAATTAATAAATGAAGGTTGTCACGTTATTAGTACTAGATATTATTTTTCTTCTTTGGCTTACAATTGTCAAACTCAAGCAGATTGGGATTTTATCAAAAGTTTAAACCAACGATTTCCCAATCCAGATTTAGTAATATATATCGATTTACCAGTAGAAATATCTTTGCAAAGATTGCGCGATCGACCTCAAAAAGAAATTTATGAAACTAAAGATAAATTAATTCAAGTTTCTCAAAATTATCGAGATATTTTTGCAGAATATACTGGCTTACTTTTACAAGTAAATGGCACGCAAAGTAAAGAAGAAATTTATCAAAAAATAGTTACTTTTATTACTAATAAATTAAATTTTTAAGGAGATAATCTCGCTTTTTGCGCCCGATTTTCTTTGTACCAAATTGCTAAAGCTGGCATCCATTTTTCAAAATGAACGTATAGCAATTCGCAGAGTTTTTGTGCTTCTAATTGAGCGTCTTTTTTCCAACGCAAATCTAATAAATGCATCAAACTTCGCGCATTACAACTCATAACAAAATGCTGTCTGGCATCGAAAGGAATGATACTTCTAGCTTGTTCTTCAGCCATTCCCGCATCGATATGTTCTTCGTATAATTTACAAGCATCTAAACACCATTTTAAATCGCGATCTCGTTGTTCTGGAGAATAAAAATAACGCTTACCTTGACGATTAGTATAATTGCCAACTGGACGAAGATAAAAAACATCTTCGATATCTATTTTACCTGCGACAACATCAATTATTCTTTTTCCCGTATAGCGAAAAGATTGAACATCGAATGAAAAACCAATACGATGGGTACGAATTTGCTGCATCAAAGAATGGGGAAAATAACCGACATTAAAAGTAATTTGTGGATGTTCTATACAACCGTAGTGACCTTTATTTCCTGCTAATAAATGCTTGACAATTAATTCTCCGGCTTTATCTTCATTAGGAAAGCGATCGCGATTATCCCAAACAAAATTTTCCGAATAATCTTGATGCATTGCGGCCCAAACTAATTGTTGCGGGTTATTAGTTTTTGCGATTACTTCGACACGAAATTTATCCATTTATTAGCAGTGAAACTAAACAATAATTATTTGGTAAGTTAATTAAGTATAGATACAGTAAAACAGCTATTCTAATCCCAGTAAAGCAGCTAATAGAGCTTTTTGAGCGTGCATCCGATTTTCTGCTTCATCCCAAACACGAGACTGAGATCCTTCAATAACTTCGTCGCTGATTTCTTCGCCACGATGTGCGGGTAAACAATGAAGGACGATCGCGTCTTTATCTGCATGACTTAAAAGCTGTCGATCGACCTGATAGGGTTGAAAAATAGGAATTCTCGCATCGGCCGATCCTTCTTGTCCCATGCTAGCCCAAACATCAGTATAAACCACTTGTACCCCTTTAACTGATTCGATCGGATCGACTGCGATCGAAATTTTACTTTTATTTCCGGCAATTTTTCTGGCTTTGTCTACTATTTCGGGTGAGGGTTGATAGTCGCTAGGAGAAGCGATACAGACGTTCATCCCCATTAAAGCACCTCCTAATAATAAAGAATGAGCGACATTATTACCATCTCCGAGGTATGTTAAATTAATTCCTTCGAGAGTGCCGAAACATTCTTTAATAGTTAAGAGATCTGCCAAAATTTGACAGGGGTGGTACAAATCCGTTAAAGCATTGATAACTGGTATTTCGGCATAGTTAGCAAAAGTCTCGAGATCTGCTTGTTTGAAGGTACGAACTGCGAGAATATCTAAATATCGATCTAAAACTCTAGCCGTATCCGTAATTGGTTCGCCACGACCGACTTGGGTAACGTTAGGATTGAGATCGATAACTTGGCCTCCTAGTTGATACATGGCGACGCTAAATGATACTCTAGTTCGGGTAGAGGCTTTGTAAAATAGCAGTCCCAAAACCTTGTTATTGCAGTTAAACCGTAGCTTTCCACTTTTGAGTTGTGCTGCTAGATCTAATAACTCTCTAACTTCATCCCCGTTTAGGGCTGCTATTTCTAGTAAATCTTTTCCTTTGAGATTTTTGATGCTCATTTTGATATCTTTATGACGCAAGCCTAGATTATACAGCTTTGCACTCAGTCGAGATTAAAAACTCAGAAAATGTTTGGTATTTTGGCAAACCTCGATCGGATCGCTCTTTTAAAATTATCTTTATTATTTAAACTAGGATAAAAAATATGAAAATAGGCTTTTTGGGTACGGGTTTGATGGGCCAGCCGATGGCACAAAGATTAATTGAGGCTAAAATAGCCCTAACCGTTTACAATCGCACTTCCTCTAAATTATCATCCTTAAAAGAAGCTGGCGCGACAATTGCCAATACTCCAGCAGAAGCAATTAAAAACAGCGAAATTATTATATTAATGCTTAGCGATGCTGGAGCGATCGAATCTGTTTTATTATCTCAAGATAATGCTTCTTTATTAAATTCTCGTACCGTAATTCAAATGGGGACGATCGCCCCCAAACAAAGCAAAGAAATTGCCGAGAAAATTGTTAAAAATGGCGGCGAATATTTAGAAGCTCCCGTATTGGGTAGTATCCCCCAAGTTAAAAGTGGCGAATTATTAGTAATGGTGGGCAGCACTCCCGAACAATTTACCAAATATTCTCCAGTTTTAAAACATTTTGGCCCCGAACCAATGCACGTCGGCACTGTTGGCAAAGCTGCGGCAATGAAGCTAGCACTAAATCAATTAATTGCCTCTTTAACTGCTGCTTTTTCTCTTAGTTTGGGTCTGGTAAAAAAAGAAGGTGTAGAAGTAGAAAAATTTATGCAAATATTGCGACAAAGCGCGCTTTACGCACCAACTTTTGATAAAAAAATATCGAGGATGGAGAAAAGAAATTTTGAAAATCCTAATTTTCCTACCAAACATTTATTAAAAGATACTAATTTATTTTTAGAATCAGCCGAAGCAATAGGGTTAGATATTATCGGTTTAGAAGGAACTCGAAACTTAATTAAAAAAGCGATCGAACGTGGTTTTTCAGAAGCAGATTATTCCGCTATTTACGCCGCTATTAATCCTCAAGAATAAATATCCTTAAAAACCTCTAAAAATATTATCCAATTACAGTTATATATATTCTTATTTTAATAGAGTCGAGCGACTAAAAAATATTAAGCATAATTGCTTTCCTTTATTTGAGCCATTGCAGCAAGAACGGCAGATCGATCGCGACTGAAGATATCTTTTATTTCAGCTTTAAGTTTTTCGATCGGTTTATATTCGTTACTATCCGATTTAAATTGTAGTCCTAAAAGGCTCGAGATCCGATAAAGATCGTAAATTGAAAAATGCTCCAAAGAATCGATGAATTTTAAACTCGTTAGTTTCAATCTTAATCGTTGCGGATCTCTTGCCAACTCTTTACCTAAAAATCGATCGATTTCTCTTGATTCTAGATCGATTTTCGAACTAGAAGTTATGACAATTTCTCGATCGTATTGTTGAGTTATTTTCCTGTCATTCCAAGATACATTATTGTCCGGGAATTGATAAAATAAGTACATCAAAATAGTCATATAAAAGAAAAATAGCACGATCGGCAAGAGTATATTGTTAATTAATGAAGTCGCAATCATAATTTTCGCCCGATAAAGGATATTAAAAGCCAAGCTTTAACAAAGTAGTTAGAGCTACTAAGTAATCTCAAGACTTTGAATATCATATTCGCTATCCTTTTTTTTAGTTTTTTAATAATTAGTAATAATTTTATTAATAAAGAACCAAAAACAAGTGTAATAATTAGTAGTAAAATAAGTCTACCAGGTTCAGTTTGTTGCCGTTTCGACAATTGTCCGATCGACAATAATAACCAATAAAATGGGATTTATTCTCGATCGAATAAATAATAATTAGATCGAGTACGAGATTAATTTTATTCTGCTAGTTCCGAACTAAACTCATTATAAGAACGGCGTTTTAATTCCACAGACTCCGATCGCGGTAATAAATCGAAAACTTTTCGCAAAACATCATCAACTTCTTCGTATTTTACCTGTCCCTTACCGTTATATATTTCCTCTCCTTCAGCATTGAGGATAACGGTTTGAGGAACTACACCATCGTAATAGTATCCTAGTTCTTCGCGAGTATATTCAGATTTTACAGGAATCGAATCTACAGCAATAGGAATTATACTAGCAGCCCGACCGTAAAATTCTTGCATCCGCGAAACAACCGGAGCAAATTGTTTAGAATCGCTGTTATCGTCGATATAAAATACTATTATTATCGGAATTTGACGCTGAAAAGATTGAGCTAAAGTCAATTTAGGCGGGACTAAAGCACCATTTCCCGCATAGACTACGTAAATATTGCCATCATAGCGATCGTTATCTATACTAGCTCTAGCTGGGGCGATCGCCAAAAACAGCACGCTTAATAATAAAACCAAAGAGAAAGTAAATAACTTTTTAATCAGACTTGAGAAGGATATCATCGATCGAAAAACAAAAACAGCTAACTGCGAGTTGATTTTATCACGGGAATCGGCGAACACCTCTGATTTTTTTGCTCCTCTAATCTGCATTAAAAAGATTCGGCGGTTAAAATATGGAAATAATAATGAAATAATAATGTGGTGTAAAAAACTATTGTTGTGAGTTCCGATCGCCAATCTTACCAACTATCAGCCAAAGGCAAATTTGTCAATACTTATTACGCTCTTTTAGGATTGTATCCTACAGCATCGCAAGTCGAAATTAGACGAGCTTATCGAGAATTAAGCAAACGCTACCATCCAGATACGACAGATTTAGCCCCAGAAATAGCAACAGTAAAATTCCAAAAGCTCAACGAAGCTTACGGAACTTTAAGCTCTCCAGAAAGACGCGCACTGTACGATTTAAAAATAGGTTATTCTCGAATCAATGTAATTCAAGCTCCAGAAGATTTTAATAATGGGGATTACCAAGAAAAATGGTCGAGATCGGCTTATTTAGATCCGACAGATCGACCTTTATCTGCTGGAGAAATATTTATTTTACTAGTTCTCGGTGCGACAATGTTAGGTTGCTTGTTATTAGCGATCGTCATCGGTTTGATCCGAGAAGATCGATCGATTGAGATTGTCAGTCAAAATAATATTAGTTCGTTCCTTAAATTTTTATTTTTTTAAAACAAATATTCCCTAGCTTATTATGACCCTGCCATCAGCTCAAACCCCACTTTACAATCATCCTCTTCCAGAAATAGAAAACTGGCTCAAAGATAAAGGTTGCAAACAAGATTCAGAAAATTTACACTACTGGTACTTAGAACGAGACGATTGGAGCGCGGAAATTTGCCTCGAGATAGAAGAAATCAGCGTGCGCTACATCCAAGCAAGCCAGCTAGGAGAAGATATCAAACGCTCTTTTAAATATTCCTTGAGTAGAGAAGATATCGAATCAGCAGTTTTTTCAGGGCCGTAGTTAAACTTTACCAAAACGCCGATCGCGCTGTTGATAAGCAAACAAAGCCTGATGAAATTGAGCGCGATCGAAATCCGGCCACATCACAGGAGTAAGGTAAATTTCAGTATAAGCAATTTGCCAAAGTAAAAAATTACTGAGGCGCATTTCTCCACTGCTGCGGATTAAAAGATCCGGGTAAGATAAACCAGCAGTATAAAGATGGCTGGCAAACAAATCTTCGTTGATATCTTGCGGACAAATCAAACCATCTTTAACTTTTTGCGCGATCGCCCGAGTTGCTTGCAAAATTTCCTCTCTAGCACCATAGTTAGTGGCAATAGTAAACTTTATCCCTTGATTGTCCTTAGTTTGCTCCATAGACCGATAAATCTCGTCTTGAAGCGATTTTGGCAGGCTAACTAAATTGCCAACAAAGCGAACTTTAACATTTTCAGCCATCATTTGCTCGAGTTCTTTACGCAAAACCCGCTCGAACAAAGTCATTAAAAATTCTACTTCTTCGATCGGACGATTCCAATTTTCTGTAGAAAAAGCATAAGCAGTCAAAGCAGGAATACCCCAATCCCGACAACAGCGCAACAAATCTTTAAGAGCGTCTACTCCCTTTTGATGTCCGACAAATCTCGGCATTCCCCGATTTTTTGCCCAACGACCGTTTCCATCCATAATTACCGCCACGTGTTTGGGGAGACGGTTGGGATCGAGATCTGCTGGTAATTTGGCAAAGGTGGTGTGAAATTCTGTCATTTCTTCTCTTTAGAGGTCGATGAGGCGAGACGAAAAAGACGCTGCAACAGACTTTTAAAACGCTGTAAGAGATTTTTTCCTCCAGAACCTATTTTGCGACTTATAGTGTTAATACCAGCAGGAACTGCAACCACTTCGCGACGCTCGACCGTAGAAACAAATTTACTTTCTAATAACTCTTTCAGTTTACTGCTAGTTAGGGGCCGATTGAGAATTCCTGCTTCTGCTAAAGAAATCGATCCTGTTTCTTCGGAAACAACTATACACAAACAATCTCTGACTCGATCGGTAATTCCCATCGCTGCTCGATGTCGCGTCCCTAACTGTCGGGAGGCTTTGCGTTCGCTAAGGGGTAAAATTGCTCCTGCTGAAACTACTCTCGAGCCGCGAATTAAAACGGCCCCGTCATGTAAAAGAGTTGATGTTTGGAAAATAGTTTGTAAAAGTTCTTTAGATATTTCCGCATTTAAAAGCACTCCAGGCACTGATACTACATCTTGATCTATTGGCGTGATTGTTTCGATCGCGATTAAAGCCCCGGTACGATTTTGAGACAATTCTCTAACCGCATCGACCAGTTCCTCGATCGCGCTGTCTGTTTTCGGTAACGGCCTGCGATTGGGACGAAAAAGTTGAACTATTTCCCCTCTACCTAATTGTTCGAGAAAACGACGAAACTGAGATTGAAAAATTACTGCCATAGCCACAGCCGATCCCAGCACCATTTTTTCCAACACGAAATTTAACAGCGTTAATTCTAGACGTTTGCTGACAACTGCGGCCAACATTAAAACAATTAATCCCCTAACCATCCAAAGGGTGCGACGTTCTCCAATTAGGAGAAGTACCCAATAAGTTAGGGCTAGAACTAATCCGATATCGATACTGTAAAGCAGCCAGGGCTGAATCCAGCTATGGTCAGGAGAACCCGACGGAGGAGGCATTGAACTCTGATAACAATAAGCTAGATGTTGATTTGAGAGGGTTGTTAGTTAGTTTATGTTAAAGATCGCTTAAAAATCAATCTTCTCTAATATAAGAAAGTCCTTATATCCTTGCTTGCTCCCCTCTTCACTAGCTTGACATCTCTAGGGACGTTCTGTAAAACCTTTTCGATTCGATCGAATCGGAGTTGCCAGCATGAGGAGCTAAAAGGTAGCTTTTAGGTGCTTTTTACAAGGGAGGAGTTTTCTCGAGGTTTTAGTAACACTTTGTAGCTTAGATATCTTACCACGTTTGGGGTTGCAACTGATTCTGCATTAGATAGTCTCTGGCTAACAGTTAACTTTATACTTGGTCGACCAATCTCTGTGGTACTAAATCTCGGGCGATCGTATCGTCGTAAGTTTCCCGTTGCAAAATTAGATTTGCTTCTCCTGCATTGACTAGAATTGCAGCAGGGCGAGTTAGACGATTATAATTGGAAGCCATACTGTAATTGTACGCCCCCGTACCCATTATTACCAGAATATCTCCAGACTCTAATTGAGGTAAAATTTCATCTTTAATCAGAATATCTCCAGACTCGCAATGTTTGCCAGCAATAGTTACCTTATCTTTTAAGGGTGCTGACATTTTATTGGCGACGATCGCGCGGTAAACTGATTCGTATGCGATCGGACGAGGATTGTCGGACATTCCCCCATCTACGGATACGTAATTGCGAATTCCTGGGATTACTTTCATCGAGCCTACAGTATAAGCCGTCACGCAAGCAGATCCGATTATAGATCTGCCGGGTTCGGCAATTAATTCTGGTAATTCGAGATTGCGGGCTTTGCAAGCAGCTACCATTGCTTCTGCTACTGTTTTTACCCACTCTTCTATGCTCGGGGGATTGTCTGCTTCAGTGTAGCAAATTCCCAAACCCCCGCCGACATTAATTGTTTTAATCGAGAGGCCGTATTTTTGAGCGGCGATCGCCCAGTCTATCAGCACTCCGGCTAAGTCTTGATGGGGTTGCAACTCAAAAATTTGCGAGCCAATATGAGCGTGCAGCCCGAGCAAGTTTAACTGTTTATTTTCACTGACATACTCGAAAACTGAGTGTAAATTATTAGGATCGAAGCCAAATTTACTGTCTATTTGTCCGGTGCGAATGTATTCGTGGGTGTGACATTCGATTCCTGGAGTCAATCTCAGCATTATTTTAACGGCCGAGTCTGGGGATAGGCTCGAGGCTAAAGCGACGAGGGTTTTTAGTTCTTGCCAATTATCCACCATAATGGTACATTGATGCTCGATCGCCATTGCTAATTCTGGAGCGGATTTATTATTGCCGTGAAAATATATTTTTTCTCCTGCTATTCCCGCTCGCACTGCCGTGTATAATTCTCCGCCAGAAGCTACATCAATGCCCAAATCTTCGCTGTTAATTATGTTACAAATTGCCAAACAACTCCAAGCTTTAGAAGCGTAAATCACTCGAGACGATCCCGGATAATATTTTTTAAAGCTATCGCGGTATTGAGCTGCAGCAGATCTGAGGCTAAATTCATCCAAAATATAAAGGGGCGATCCGAATCGTTTCACTAGGGTAGTTACGTCGCACCCGCCAATTTCAAGACAGTCTCGATCGTTTACTTTAGCAGTGAGGGGAAGTAGTTCTTGATTGGGAGAACTACATTGAGATTGAGGTAAATATTTAAGTCCTGAATTTTCTTGTAAGGGATCGATCGATAACACGCCAGTTGTTTCCTCTCTAGCAAAGTTTATTGTTTTACATAATATTATGTAGTTTACAATTTCCTCGACCCTTGTATTGGTTTAATTTTGAATTTAGTATGGAGCAATCGAGATTAGGTGAGTTTAGTAGAGCTTAAAATCGAACCACTATCACAACAACAATTATCCCAAGTGGTAGAACTCGATCGCATCGCTTTGGGAGGCCTTTGGTCGCTTTCTGCTTACCAACGAGAATTAAACAGCCCCAACAGCACTTTATTGACTCTTTCGATCGCCGCTACTCCAGAAGCAGCCTCCACTATTGTCGGGATCGCTTGTTTGTGGGCAATTTTAGAAGAGGCACACATTACTATTATTGCCGTTCATCCCGACTATCAAGGTCGCGGATTCGGACAATTGTTGCTCTATTCTTTACTAAAAGATGCCCTATCCCGTAAGCTAGAAAGGGCGACTCTAGAAGTACGACCTTCCAATCACCCCGCTTTATCTCTTTATAAAAAATTTGGTTTTCAAGAAGTCGGCAGACGCAAAGGATACTATCAAAAAACTGGCGAAGACGCTCTAATTCTTTGGCTGGGAGGTTTGCACCGACCCGAGTTTGTTAATAATATGACCCTTTGGCAAGATAAGATCGAAAAACACCTCAAAAAAAATTGCTGGAAGCTGCTAATACCCGAAAAATAAAGAATTATGAAGGGCAAATCTTTATTTTTCAGGGGGAAAATTATCTCGGGTTGTAGGGGAATTAACAGCTCTAAATGAAGCCTATGCTAGAATCAGCATACACGGGCACGCAGCAGGTGATGGAATATAATGTTTGAACGCTTCACAGAGAAAGCCATTAAGGTGATCATGCTGGCCCAGGAGGAAGCACGTCGCCTGGGTCATAACTTTGTCGGCACAGAGCAAATTCTTCTCGGTTTAATTGGAGAAGGAACTGGTGTCGCTGCCAAAGTTCTTAAATCTATGGGGGTCAACCTCAAAGATGCCAGAATCGAGGTAGAAAAAATTATCGGTCGTGGCTCTGGTTTTGTAGCGGTAGAAATACCTTTTACTCCAAGGGCCAAAAGAGTTTTAGAATTATCTTTAGAAGAAGCTCGCCAGTTAGGTCATAACTATATTGGCACCGAACACTTACTCCTCGGATTGATTCGCGAAGGGGAAGGTGTTGCGGCTAGAGTTTTAGAAAATCTCGGCGTGGATCTGTCTAAAGTTCGCACTCAAGTTATTAGAATGCTCGGTGAAACCGCAGAAGTTGCGGCAACTCCAGGCGCGCCTGGCGGACGGACAAAAACCCCAACCTTGGACGAGTTCGGCTCTAACCTAACTCAAATGGCAGGGGAAGGTAAATTAGATCCAGTCGTCGGCAGACAAAAAGAAATTGAAAGAGTAATTCAAATTTTGGGTCGTCGTACCAAGAATAACCCAGTTTTAATCGGAGAACCAGGGGTAGGTAAAACAGCGATCGCCGAAGGTTTGGCCCAGCGCATCGCTAATAGAGACATCCCCGACATTCTCGAAGAAAAACGCGTGGTAACTCTCGATATCGGTTTGCTAGTAGCAGGAACGAAATATCGGGGTGAATTTGAAGAACGGCTCAAAAAAATTATGGATGAAATTCGTCAAGCAGGAAACGTGATCCTGGTCATTGACGAAGTACATACTTTGATCGGTGCGGGTGCGGCAGAAGGCGCGATCGACGCAGCAAATATCCTCAAACCAGCTTTGGCTAGAGGCGAATTACAATGTATCGGCGCGACAACTTTAGATGAGTACCGCAAACACATCGAAAGAGACGCAGCATTAGAACGTCGTTTTCAGCCAGTAATGGTCGGCGAACCGACTGTAGAAGAAACAATTGAAATTCTCTACGGTTTGCGAGAACGTTACGAACAACACCACAAACTGAAAATATTAGACGAAGCTTTAGAAGCAGCAGCAAAACTGTCCGATCGCTATATTTCGGATCGCTATTTACCTGACAAAGCGATCGATCTAATTGACGAAGCAGGATCGAGAGTAAGATTTTTAAATTCTCAATTGCCACCTGCGGCTAAAGAATTAGATAAAGAATTGCGCCAGATTTTAAAACAAAAAGATGATGCGGTACGCGCTCAAGACTTCGATAAAGCCGGAGAATTGCGCGATCGCGAAATGGAAATAAAAGCAGAAATTAAAACGATCGCTCAAGCTAAGAAAAACGAACAAACTGACGAAGACGATTCTCCTTTTGTAGACTCCGAGCAAATCGCTCACGTAGTCGCCGCTTGGACTGGTATCCCAGTTAACAAACTAACCGAAACTGAATCGGAACGTCTGTTGCACATGGAAGATACCTTACACCAGCGTTTGATCGGTCAAGAAGATGCGGTAAAAGCCGTTTCTCGTGCCATTCGTCGCGCTAGAGTGGGCTTAAAAAACCCCAACCGTCCGATCGCTAGTTTTATCTTCTCCGGCCCTACTGGTGTTGGTAAAACTGAGTTAACTAAAGCTTTGGCTACTTACTTCTTCGGTTCTGAAGAGGCAATGGTACGCTTGGATATGTCGGAATATATGGAGCGTCACACCGTTTCTAAATTGATCGGTTCTCCTCCAGGATATGTCGGTTACAACGAAGGCGGACAGTTAACTGAAGCAGTGCGTCGTCGTCCTTATACAGTAGTATTATTCGACGAGATCGAAAAAGCACACCCCGATGTCTTTAACTTACTGCTACAAATTTTAGAAGACGGTCGCTTAACTGATGCGAAAGGTAGAACGGTAGACTTTAAAAATACCCTACTGATCATGACTTCTAACATCGGTTCTAAAGTAATCGAAAAAGGTGGCGGCGGTTTAGGGTTCGAGTTTTCTGAAGACCAAACCGAGTCGCAATACCACCGCATCCGTTCTTTGGTAATGGAGGAATTAAAACAATACTTCCGTCCCGAGTTCCTCAACCGGATCGACGAGATTATTGTCTTCCGTCAACTTTCCAAAGCTGAAGTTAAAGAAATTGCCGATATTCTTCTCAAAGAAGTATTTGCTCGTTTGATGGAGCAAGAAATTACTCTTTCTGTAACTGAGAAATTTAAAGATCGTTTGGTAGAAGAAGGTTATAACCCGGCTTACGGTGCAAGACCTTTGCGTCGGGCGATCATGCGCCTTTTAGAAGATGTTTTAGCTGAAGAAATTCTCTCCGGTCGCATTGGCGAAGGTGATAAGGCTAAAGTAGATATCGATGAAGAAGGTAAGGTTAAAATTCTTCCCGACGAAAGCGATCGTCAGCAACCAATTTTAACTAAGGCTGAATAGATCTAACGGAATATTCTTAGTAATTTTTTAGATAGAGAATTTTATTTTCTCTATCATTTTTTTGGGAAAAGAAAGCACTAGAAAAAATATGTAGTCCGATCGTTCAGAAATGGTACTAAATATTTACATTTAAGAATAATCTCACCAATTAAGTATTTGTACTTATTGTATTTAGGAAGCGCAGCGCAGCTAGAGATCGTTCCCTCCTTTGGCAACAAATCTAATCTTTAAACAGAGCGATCGATAATATTTTCTTCAGTTTATCGATCGAAACAACCAGATAGGATTAAAGTAGCTACTTAATAATTTGGAGCGTAACAATTATGTTATCTAGTTTAATGGTTTCTGGCTTAATATTATTTGTATTTGTTTGTTTGCTTTGGATGTTTGCCGGCCCGGAAGATTTTTCTGCCGATCTTGATTGATGTGAGGGCGACAACTTTGGTGAGTTCGATCGGTTTTTAAAGCGGCAATTGCGATTTGTCGCTTTAGATTTAGATAAATTATTATGAACTTTTTAAATAAAAAAATAGTCTGCAAATTAGAATTGCAAACCTTTAATTAATAATTTTTAATTAGGATTAATTTATATTAAAACCTATTATTCTTCAATAGGTAATTCTGCATCGCGCGCTCCTTCACCACCTGCTGAAACTAAAATGCCAGTTTTGAAGCTTCTGAGAACTTCTCTATATCTTCTAGCATTTTCAGGAGAAAGAGTAACAATAATAGTTTGGTCGGGATCTGTAGGTCTTCCAGCAACAGTAATATCGCGTTTTAACCAGCTTGTGAAGCTTAATTTTTGATCGCTTGCAACTAAAATTTGTTCGTCTATGTATTGACCGAAACGGTTAGTTCCATAAACTAAAGTGTGCTGACTAACTGCTTCTAAAGCTTCTAAAGCTTTAGTGTAACTTTCATCATTATCGAGAGTAGAATCTTGATAACGGAAATAAGCTGCTAGCGCGCTAGTCATGTTAGTTAAACGAGCACTAACAGTATAACAACGGGATTTGGGAGTGTATTGTCCCATGTTACCTAAGAAGTTATTCCAAGTAATTAATGGCTTATTAGACTCTAAAATAACGTATTCTTCTGCAACTGTATTGGGATATCTTTCGTATCTTTCTTGCTCTACGTATTGGGGCATTGTTACGTATTCACCAGCTTCTTTCATGCATTCAAAAACAATTCTACGCTCGGTGAATGTTTCCATAGGAAAGGCTTTAGCAGTTTTATTAATAGTAAATAAACTAGCTGTTAAGAAAGCAGCCGCTCCAAATAATTGGAAGTACTTTTTCATTATTAGATTCCTTGTTTAGTTTCTATTTATTTGCAGAACTTATGCAGTTCTTTATATTCAAATTAACTTTAAATTTAAGTGAGTGTAAATAAGAGAAAACTACCAATTAAATTCACCTCACAATAAATATTTAATTGATTTATTATGAATAAGTACTTAAGCGATCGTCCCTTGGGATCGCTTTTTTGATTAAAGTATTCGTAAAGACCATCAAAAAACAAGTAAAAATACTCAAAAAAACAGCAATCGCAAATCATCTTATCGAACTTAAAATAATATTTGATTTTTTTTATAAAATTTCATGTTTACTGGAAGCTTACAGAGGGATTACGTAAAATTTTGTAAATAAAGCTAGCAAAAAACAGTCCCCCCTCAAGTACAAAAACGATAAAATAAGCACTATTGTGCAAATGTACTGGTAAATGTAAAATAATTAGGGTGGCCAGCGACGCAGTAATGATTCCACTTCAATTAACGCTCAAAAACTTCCTCAGCTATCGAGATACGACTTTAGACTTTAGAGGACTTCATACAGCTTGTATCTGCGGTGCAAACGGTGCTGGAAAATCATCTTTGTTAGAGGCGATCGCTTGGGCAATTTGGGGGCAATGTCGGGCGGCAAACGATGATGAAGCAATCCATGCTGGCGCGAACAACGTTAGGGTAGATTTTGAATTCATGTGTAATAATCAAACCTATCGCATTATTCGCAGTCGCAATCGAGGTAGAACTAGTTCGGTAGAATTTCAAATTCAGACCAATAGCGGTAAATTTCGCTCCATTACCGCCAAAGGTGTGCGGGCTACTCAGCAAAAGATTATCGCAGAATTAAAGTTAGATTACGATACTTTTATTAATTCGGCTTATTTACGTCAGGGTAGAGCGGATGAGTTTATGTTACGCCGGCCTAACGAACGCAAAAAGATTTTAGCAGATTTATTGAAACTAGATCGCTATCAAGAATTAGCCGATCGAGCTAAAGATAGGTCGAAAGAATATAAAGGACAAGTAGAAATTTTAGAATCTAGTTTGCAAACTGCAAAGCATAAAATAAAACAAAAAAAAGAGATCGAGGCAGACAAAAAACTGCTCAAAACTGAGTTAAAAGAACTGCAACAATTACAAGAAAGGGATAAAAAAAAGTTAGAAGCTTTACTGTCGCTCGAACATCAAAGACAAACTTGGCAGCAACAACTTACTTTTCAACGAGATCGCTATCAAAATTTGTCTCGAGATTGCGATCGACTGACTCGAGATCGATCGAAGTTAGCAGGTCAAATTAAAAATTTAGAAGGGTTACTGGGACAAGAAACTGAAATTAATGCTGGTTATCAAAATTTATTATCATTACAGAAAGAAGAAGAAGAACTAATTGCTAAATTCAAACAAGATCGAGATAAAAAAGAGCAAAGACAAAGGTTACAGCAGCAGCTTGAAAGGGACATAAATAAACTCAATTTGCAAGTTAGCAAAACTCAAACTCGTTTGGAAAGTTTAGAACAACAAGAAAGTAAGATCGATCGAGTCATAGAAGATAATAAAGAGGTCGGATCGGGTTTGGAAAAATTACAGCAAGCTCGTCAAAGACTCGAAGAATTAAATAGATTACAACACGAAGTTTCTCCTTTAATTCAAAGAAAAAATAACCTGATAACTGAAATAGAAACTGCTAAAGCAAGGCTTGATGTAAAGTTAGAACAATTAAGTTCCGAACGAGTCGAGCTGTCGGCTCAAATTGGAAAAATCCCCCAGACCAAACAAGTTTTATTAACGGTAGAAATGGAAATGGGGGAATTAGATAAAAAAAGAGTTTATCAAAAAAGAGTCGAAGAAAAAGGGAAGGAAAGAAAGGAATTTCGCGTTAAACTTCAAGAAAATCAGCGTCAGTGCGAATTGCAAATCGAAAAGTTACGACAAAAATTAGAATTGTTACAAACTCCCGACGCTATTTGTCCTTTATGTGAAAGAGAATTAGATGAAACTTATCGTCAGCGAGTAATAGCAAAGACAGAAAGCGAACATCAAGAAATTCAAGCCCAATTTTGGACTATTCGCGAACAATTAGCAGTTGGCGAAAAAGAACTTCAAGGGTTAAGAACGGAATACAAAAAATTAACTGAAGAGCTTGCTAATTATGATAATTTACAACAAGAACTAGTTAGAATCGAAACTCAATTAGATGCAACTTGCGAACTATTCGAAAAATTGCAAAAAATCGAAGTAGATATCGAACAATTAGAGCGATCGCTGACGGTACAAAATTATGCCGAAGAGTTACAGTTAGAGTTGAAAGAACTCGATCGCCAATTACAGACTCTTAATTATGACGAACAAACTCATGCTTTAGTTAGGGGTGAAGAAAAACGTTGGCGATGGGCAGAAATTAAACAAGCTAAAATAGAAAGTGCTAAAAAAGAAAAATTAGAAATACAGTCTCAAAAGCCTAAATTACAAGAAATTATTCTCAATTTAACTCGAGAGATCGATCGTTTAAAACAAAATTCTCCCCAACAACAAGAATTGGTAAAATTAGAGGCAGAAATCGCCGCTTTAGGATACGATCGCTCTCAGCACGATCGTACTAGTTTTACTTTACGTCAAGCACAAAATTGGCAATTAAAATATCAAGAACTTCAACAAGCTAAACAACAATATCCCCAGCACAAAGACGAATTACAACAATTAGAAACTATCTTCATAACTCGCGATCGAGATCGACAAGAAATTCAAAAACAAATCGATATTTCGAGCGAACAAATGAAACAATTTGCAGATAATCGCAATGAGATCGATCTCTTAGAAAAAGCAATCCATTCTCGACGCAAACAATTAGACGAAGCGATCGCTAAAGGGGGACAAATCGAGCAACAAATTAAACAATTAGATAATTTAGCTACCGAACATCAAGAAAATTTAGAAAAATTACAAGAACTCCACAAACAACAGCGAATTTATCAAGAATTGGCAATAGCTTTCGGTAAAAACGGCATTCAAGCATTGACCATTGAAAATATTTTACCTCAATTAGAAGCAGAAACAAATCACATTTTAGCTAGATTGACTGGGAATCAATTTCACGTTCAATTTTTAACTCAAAAAACTGGACGCAGTACTTCGAAGAAAAAACAATCTACGGCTAAATCGATCGATACTTTAGAGATTTTAATTGCCGATGCTAGAGGAACTAGACCTTATGAAAATTATTCGGGAGGAGAAGCATTTAGAATTAATTTTTCGATTCGTTTGGCTTTAGCAAAACTCTTAGCTCAACGCTCGGGAACTGCTTTACAAATGTTGATAATAGATGAAGGTTTTGGCACTCAAGATAGTGAAGGATGCGAACGATTGATAGCAGCAATTAACGCGATCGCATCGGATTTTAGCTGTATTTTAACTGTCACTCATATGCAACAATTTAAGGAGGCTTTTCAAACTAGAATTGAAGTTTATAAAACTAATGAAGGTTCGCAAATAAAATTATCCAATTAAAATTATGAGTTTATTGTTAGAAACTCTTGCTTGTCCGGTTTGTAATTTACCATTAAATATAAATAATAAAAATTGCGAATTTTGCTCTAGTTTCCCTCGAGAAAAAGTAGAAAAAGCAAATAATATTATCGATCTTACTCCAAAAACAAATACTAATAAAAAACCCTTACGTACCGAAATATTTCGCAGTTTTTGGATCTCTTTTTTTTATGAGAAAATTTTACCCCCAATTTGGGCTTTAGGATTGCGGGATTTTGGCGATAATTTGGGTGTAGCAGTCGATTTGAGCTGCGGAACTGGTATCGTGGCAAGAGAAGCCAAAAGCAAATTAGCCCGGCAAATCGTGGCGATCGACTATTCTGAATCGATGTTAGCAGTATTGCAACAGCAAATATCTACTACCAATTTGGCGATCGTGCGCGGCGATGTCGAAGCTTTGCCCTTGACAAATGACTCGGTAGATGCTGTGTATTGTGGTGCGGCGATGCACTGTTGGGAAAACCCCGATCGAGCGATCGAGAATATTTATCGAGTTTTGCGGCCCGGTGGTAAACTTTACTTAACCACTTTCCTCCAACCTTTACCTAGTATTGTCTTTCGTTTTTTCTCTCCACAAGAACTAGCAGATATTTTTACTAATAGTGGTTTTGTTAAAGATTCCTTAGATATACAATCTCGTGGAGTCTACGCAATAGTTAAATGCTCTAAAAACTAGATTTATTTTCTTAAAAGACCGATACTTTTAGCGATCTGTTTATCGAACCAGCGATCGGGTAATAATCTCGGAATAATCCAATTTTTGAAGCGAGTGCGAAGAATAGCGTATCTTGTTTTTGGCTTTTCAGTTTCAAAAACTTCTTGAATAAATTCTCCTAAACTAGCTTCAGATAAGCCATTTTTGCCTTGATTTAATATATATTTTTGAAAAGTATCTAGGGATGCTGCATAATCAGTTTCAGCATATTTTTTAGCTAATTGTTGCGTGCTATCTTTATCCCAAATAGCAGTTTTAACTGCTCCCGGCCCGACTATAATTACATCAATTCCATACAATTGTAATTCTCGGCGCAAACTATTAGAAATACCTTCTAAAGCGTGTTTGCTACCAGCATAAGCCCCGAAAAAAGGTGCTGATATCTTACCAGCACTCGAACTAATATTAATAATTTTGCCCGGCTTTGCTCCGTTTTTTAAAAGCTCGAAAAAAACTTGAATCACATTGATTTGTCCGATTACATTAACTTCAAATTGTAAGCGAATCTCTTCGATCGGTTGGTGAACCAGAGGGCCGCTAGTCGCCATTCCAGCATTATTAATTAATCCGACAATACCATTATTACCAACTATTTCTTTTACCTGTTCTGCTGCCTTTTCTATTGCCGGGCGATCGGTAACATCGAATAATAAAGGTGTAAAATTAGTGCCAATTTCTGCTTTTAATCTCGTAGCATCTTCTGATTTGCGAACGCTTCCAAAAACATGATAACCAGCCTCAGCAAACTGTTTAGCCGCACCGTATCCTATTCCCGTAGATACTCCTGTGATGACAACGTATTTCATACTTACTATTTTCGCTCTATTATTTTAGACTCGATCGCAAACATTTCTAACTAATCTGAAATCTCTAACATACTTACAATTTTATACTCTAGCTTCATCAAAAATTTAACTATCACAATAGATCGATCGCGACTCTACAAGGTTAGCCGATCGTACCCCCGATCTAATGGGAACTTCTGCCCCTTACTTTTATAAAGTTCTTTTTAACTAAGAAGGCATCTGAAGCGAAAATAAAGAAAATACCTAGGTAAAATTTTTTTTTCTCAGCAAAATCTCAGTTTTATCTTGTTTAATCTCTATTAATAAACTAAGTATTTGTTTAAAAATTTTATGAAATTCAAATCGATCTCACTACTTACAATTGCTCCTGTTTTAAGTTTTGCTATTCTCACAGCTTGTGCCAATCCTTGTGCTGGTAAAAATAAAACAACAGCAACATCTACAGAAGAAACAAAAGAAAATACTACGACAACTAAAGAAAATACCATTGTTGCTAGCAATAATAATGTTGGCGGGCCTCTAGCTGAGGAATTGCAAGGCAAACCAGTTGTAGTTGATATTTATGCAACTTGGTGTTCTGGTTGTAAAAACATCGCTCCAACTCTTGCGGAATTAAAAGAAGAATATGAAGGAAAAGCGCACTTTGTCGTTTTAGATGTCACTAATAAATCTACCAGCGATGAAGCCAAAATGAAAGCCAAAGAAATGGGCTTAGAAAAGTTTTTTAACGAACATAAATCAAAAACAGCTACCGTTGCTATCATCGATCCCGCAACAGGCAATATTTTAAGCCAAGAGCGCAAAAATGCCAATTTAACCGATTACGCATCAGTATTAGATTCTGCTATAGCCAAAAACTAGCGATCGAAAATTCTCAAACGATAATCGGTAGATCGAAACAGTTATCGATCTACCGATCGCTAATTAAACTGAATTGATATTTTACCAGAAGTAACTAGATTTTATTAGATAAAAATAAGGATCGTTAAATGAGACAAATACCAGGCTCATCAAACCAGAATAAGACTTTAAGAGGATTTTTAAGCGGAAAAAAGTGGTTAATTTATGGTGGTTTAGGGCTGTTAACTTTAGTTGTGGTGATAACTCTCGGTACTGTTATTAGCCATCCGATCGAAAAATTAATTTCAACGATCGAAAATAGTTATCAACAATGGTTCGATCGACAAGACACAGCCAATCCATTTATTTTACTCTCATTAGCTTTTATGGGTGGGGCGATCGCCAGCGTTTCTCCTTGTATTCTGGCAATGTTACCTGTTAACCTCAGCTATATTGGTACGTTAAATATAAAATCTCGTTGGGATGCTTTTTCTAAAGCTGGTTTGTTTGTTTTAGGGGCAGTTACTATTTTAAGTCTGTTCGGCTTAGTTTCATCTTTTGCTGGGGCTGTGATGGTAGAATATCGCGGATATATAAATATTATCGTCGGCTCGATTATGGCAGTGATGGGTTTGTGGTTAATCGGGATAATCAATTTACCACTGCCACAAACAAACGTTAATCTTCCTGTAGCCGGCCCTTATGGAGTAGGACTGACCTTTGCTTTAGTAAGTTCTCCCTGTGCTAGTCCGGTGCTTTTTGCAGTCTTAGCAGCAGCAGCAGCAACTGGTTCGCAAATTTTAGCAACTCTAACGATGGTTAGCTACGCTCTCGGTTATACAATTTTAATTTTTCTCGCCAGTTTGTTTGCAGGATTAGCAAAACAAAGCAGAAAATTATTACAGCATTCTGAGGGTATCGTTCGCTTTGGCAGTACGGCCTTAATTTTAACAGGAACGTATTATTTTTATAGCGGTACTAAATGGTTTTTGGGAGGTTAGTTGAAAAGTTCGATCGTTTAGGGACGATTTTCTTAGCTCATAAAAATTCTTGTACTGTATTAATTAGATCTCGATAATTTGTTGGTTTAGATAGAAAATCGTTAGCACCTAACATTTTTGCTTTAATTTTACTAACCAGATCGCTATGACCTGTAAGCATGATAATCGGAGTTTTCTTTAATTGGGGGACTCTTCTGAGGGCCGTGCAAATTTCATAACCATTGACAACTGGCATATCGACATCAAGCAGAATTAAATCGGGATTACTTTTTACTATAGTCGCCACAGCATTTAAATTATCACTAATCGGTAAAAATCTATAGCCAGCACGCTCGATAACTTTGCCGACGATGCTAGTAAACTCGGGTCGATCGTCCACACTAACTATTAAAGGTTGATGCGTGCCATTGTGTCTTTTCTTTTCCTGTTGCTTATGAGTTGCGACCTCTATTTTTTTAATCAAACTACGAACGTCTTCAACCTCAGAAAATTCTAAAATACCTTGATAAACGTAGGGAGCTAAATTAACAGTCAATCTGATTGTATCTTGTTGCATCAAACAAGCCAGATCTCGCAGACTTTTTTTACCATCTAATATTTTCGTCAAACTATTATACGTGTTAGCCGGAACTATTTCTGCTAAAGCTTCTGGCTTAATAATTTTTGGAGCTAAGTTAGGCGACCAAAAAACTAAACCATTTTCTAACCAGGTAGAAAAATCTTTTTGACTCTTATTAATAGCTTGTTGTGTATTGATTAAAGCTATCGGTTTCTTGAGCATTGCATATAAAGACTCTTGAGTCGCTCGATGAATTTCAGTGTAAGCTAGATCGCCTTTTACTTCAAATTGAAACAGATCGAAAAGTCGATTGGCAATCTGATAGTTAATGAAATTCAAAGCAGCTTCTCTAGTAATTAATTTTCTTTCCAAATAAATACTTAGAATTTGGTATTTTATACTATCCCAGTGCAATTGATTATCGAGTATTGAATAATCGATATTGACATTGTGAGAGTATTTAAGTAAATTTCTCCGCCAAGCTCGATGAGGATGTTCTCCCCCCTCTGCCCAAATTAATCGACCCAAACAAAAATAAATTTTCCATTGCAATTTAGCATTAGCTTCGATCTTCAAATAGCCGCTAAACTGTTCTTTTTGTAACTTTAATAATCGCTCGGCGAACTTTTTTTCTAAATTATTTAATAAGAGGGACTCTAAATTTTGGTTATTTTTGGTGGAGTTCATTATAGCTAACAAAAGGACAAGTTACATTTAAAATTATTTCCCAATTTCCGAAAAATCTCCTCCGCAAAACTGAGTAATTAATCTCAATATATTCACCGAAATTAACAACTTCAAATCAAGAAGGAACGATCGAAATACGGAGATGGCAAAAAAATTTATCCGCCAAATCGAGTAATTAATCTCAATATTATTGATTAATAATTTTCGGCCAATTGCGATCGGCTTTAGCAATATTACCCGGTATGTCTCTTTCCCAGGTTCTTTGAACCCTTCTGTTGTAATTTAAGTATAATTTACCATCAACAATTTTCCAAGCATTAGGATCGATCGAAGCTGTATATCCTTGACTGACAGCCCAAGCACAAAAACCACCATATTGGGGTGCGTATTTTTCCGGGTTGCTAGCAAATAAATCTCTATTTTCAGCACTAGCAAACAGCCAAGTAGCATCCTTCCATTGATAACTAAAGCGATCGCTACCTAAAACAGGTTTATTTTCTGTGAAATAAGCTACCGGATCTGCTCCTCTAATTGCAATGTTGTTTTCGGTATAAATTTGTGGCTTACTATTAATAATTGCTTCTTTTTTATCTAAATTACTCGATTCGATCTCGTTGGAATTAAGATTGCTGCAAGCAGTTATAGCTGTAAAACTGAGAATTGATATTGTGGCGATCGATGCTAAAAGTCTTAATTTCATCATTATTAATACCTTGATAATATTAAGTCGATCGAGATTTTTATCGGCTCGATCGATTTTTGTTGAAAATTGCCATTAAATACTGGCGTAACCAAAAGTAACGTTAAACTCTTCGCACCAAATAGCTACGGACTCAAAATCGTTTAAATTAACATTGTTGGGGATTAAATAACGCTGAGTACCGTTAACTCTTCTTAAAGTGGCTAGACTGACATAATCACCTTCGTTAATAGCTTTAGATACTCGTCGATTGCGGTGTAAAATGACCTCTAAAGCAGGCCCGCGAGCAGTTCTGAAGTTAGAAGCTAATTCAACGTAACGGCGACCGTTTTTTTCGATTATTTTGACTCCCCCTCTGGTGCTTTTATCTACGGTGACGAAGTTGCCAGTGCTTAAAGTATCGCCTTTTTTGGCTATTATTGTAGAATTAGGCGCATTCTGAGCCGAAGCTGGTTTAATATTGACGATCGTTTCGCTCAGCCCAGCTAAAAGTAAGATCGAAGTAACGCTTGCAACTGCTGCTAATTTAGTAAGTTTCATAATCTGTTCCTCTCAAAATAATTAATTAGTGGTTTGTTTTCCTTGATTACTAATATCGAGGACTATTCTGAGAGTCAATCGAGAAATAACTGAAAATTCGCTTAAAATACAGTTAATCTCGATTAAGATTGGCATTTTCTAACTGGCTTGGTAACGATTGTTGAATCGAACTCAGAAGTTTGTTATAAATCAAATAATTATAGTTATAAGTCTTAGCTTTAATAATTGAACTTTAAATTTCTCCAAATTAATTTATTAATTTTCACATTTTTAATGATTGTTTGACATAATTTATAACAAAAAAAGAGAAAAAATTTTTTTATCATAATTGTAACCAGCGATCGCCGGATATATTTTATGTCAAATTTTGCCAAAATAGAGACAATAAGGGAAACTTTAGAAAGAAAAAAAGATAAAATTTTAGAAAATTGGAGAAACAGAAATAGAGAACACTCTCAAATTCCTAGTTCTAATAATTTATCAGATTCAGAAATAGAAAATTCAATTCTTCCTTTACTTAAAGCATTAGCAACAGCTTTATCAGAATTAAAAGAAGACAATTACGATCGAGTAGCAAAAAAAAGTTTGCACCATGGGGAATATCGAGCCTTACAAGGATTTAGTCCCGATGAAATAGTAAGAGAATATCGGCTGCTGCGAGAAGAAATTTTTAAACAAATAAAAGCAGAATTAAAAAACCTGAGTGCGACGGATAATACCGAAGCTTTTTTAATAATAAATAGCGTTTTAGATGAAGCAGTGGGACAGTGTTTTTCTGCTTATATGGAACAAAAATTAAGCGAAGAAAAAAATATTAAAAAACAACTTTCATTAAATAACGAAGAATTAAAACGCCTGTGCGAAGTAAATCGCGATCGCACCAACGAATTAGTTCACGAATTAAAAACCCCATTAGCTTCAATTATCGGTTTTTTACAATTAGTCCCTCAAACCGAATTAGATTTTATTCCCCAAAAAGGATTAATTAAAACAGCGGATTTAATCGAAAAAGCATTGCGATCGAGCTGGATATTGCTGAAGATGATAAATGATAGTTTAGAATTATCATATTTTGAAAGCGATCGATATAATTTAAAGCTAACTCAAATTAACCCGATTTCTTTGCTCGATAGCTGTTTAGAAATAATCGAACCCCTAGCTAAAGAAAAAAACTTAATAATAGAGACTAATTATGAAAAAGTTTCCCAAGAAATAATCACCGATGTAACTTGTTTGCGACAAATTTTAATTAACTTATTAAGTAATGCCGTTCGCTATACCGAGCGAGGAAAAATTGCGATCGATTGTATAATTTTAACAGAAAAAAAATACTCGATTAGTATTATCGATACGGGAATAGGAATCTCACCGGAACAACAAAAAGAGATTTTTGAGCCTTTCTATCGTTCTAGCGAGGCAAAAGAAAAAGCGCAAGGGACTGGTTTGGGACTGACAATAGCAGGCAAATTAATTCATTTACTGCAAGGAGAAATAAATCTAGAATCTCAAGTCGGATCGGGTTCTAAATTTACAATTATTTTGCCTCAAAAATTAGCAATAGAATAGGTGCTTAATTTTCCGAAGCTTTAGCAATAATTTCCGTTAAAAGCGGCGAAAGATTGTTACTCAAACGACCCGATCGAATCAATTCGGCATAAGTATCCGCTTCAATATCTAAAAGTTGTTCGCGCAATTGTTCCATATCGAGCGATCGCAATTGAGGATTATTTTGTTGTAATTTGGTAATTTTTTCTTCGACATTTTTAAGCTGTCCTTTAACCAATTCTTTTTCATAGCGATAAAATTCCGAATCAATTTCAGGAGAATCATCTAAGTCGATCAGATATTCGATGACACGTTTTAAAGCAACGCGACGGGCTAATAACTCTGAATATTCTTGACGTAGAGGTTGGTCGCCGATTAAATTTAATTTTTGCAAAAACCATTTAGTAGTCAAACCCTGAATTAAAAGGGTAAATAAAACTACACCAAAAACAATTTCAATAACTTCTTCTCGATTAGCAATAGCCACAGGTACGCTCAAAGCCAAAGCGATCGATACAGATCCTCTCAAACCACCCCACCAAAGTACAGTTTGTTCGCGAAGATTAATATCATTTTTAGTAAATAAATTACTTATCGCAGCCAAACCAAAAATAACTAAAATTCTGGTGACAACTACAGCAGCGATCGCTACTATTATTAAATCGATATCGCCGATAAAATCCTCATCGAAATTAGAAAATCTAATTTGATCGCCAATTAACAAAAAGACGATCGAATTGACAAAAAACGCCAAAAATTCCCAAAAATCCGTAACTACCAATCTGGTGCGGGGGTTCATACCAATTCTAGAGCCAAAATTCCCTAAAATTATCCCCACCGTTACCACACCAATAACCCCAGATCCTCCCAACTCTTCAGTAACTAAATAAGTTCCGTAAGCAGAAACTAGAGTGATCGACTGTTCGACTAAGGGTATATCGAAGCGTTGAGTTAAGTAAGAGAGTCCGAAACCGATCGCGCAACCAAAACCAATTCCGATACCGACAAAAGCAAAAAAACTAGCGATCGTATTTGGTAAAGAAAATGTTTGCGTACCTAAAGGTATTCCCAACAGCAAGGTAAAAGCAACAACAGCAACTCCATCGTTAAATAAGCTTTCTCCTTCCATTAAAGTAGTCAGACGCTTGCTAGCACCTAATTCCCTAAATAAAGCCACCACAGAAACCGGATCTGTAGCCGAAAGGGAAGCACCGACTAATAATGCTGTCGAAAGAGGCAAGACGGTAAACTTAGAAAGAGCAAAAGCTATCCCGACTACAGAAATTATTACCCCAAAAACTGCAAATAATATTACCGGAAACAAGCTTTTACTTAAATCTCGCCAACGAATATTCCAAGCAGCTTCGAATAATAATGGTGGGAGGAATATTTCTAAAATAAGTTCTGGTGAGAGGTTTACCAGTCGAATATCTACAAAAGCCAATCCCAAACCTACTATTACCAGCAGCAGAGTGTAAGGTATTTGGCGAAACCAACTAAAAAGCCGCGAAATAGTGGCAACAGTTAAAGATACTGACAGGACTAATAAAAATTGTTCTAAATTTTGTTTGATGCTAACTTCCCCAACAGTGGCAAGTATTGGTATGTTCGGGGCGATCGCTATTTCTATACTCATAAATTTTTCGCTCTAGCAGCAGTTAAAATCTTTTATTATCGATCGCGATTGATGCTAGCACGAATTTAGACTAATTTTCATATTTTTAAAGATTATTGTGGCTCGATCGGCTCTGCTTTTTCTACCGAATCGTTATTAATCCCCAAGATAAACCGCAACTGTTTGTTTTCTGGCTTTGCTTTAACGACTTGGCGATAAACTGAGTAATTAGTAGGTAAATTGCGAGTCTCCGTATCAGTCTCGAAAGTTACTCGATATTCTACCGTTCGCAACAATTCTGCTCGATCGAATTTTTCATTAATTTTAGCTCGCGCTTCGATTTCGTCTAAACTGGGTTTTGGCGGTATGGCCGGCCACCACAAACCTCGATCGTCGGGGCCGCTTTTAGCTGCAATTGGTTTTTCACCGTTACGAATAGTCAAAGAATTAGTGGTAAATTCTTCGTATCTTCCGTCTTTTCTTTCGTGAGGATCGATGCTGTAATAAACTTGCCAGGTTAAAGTAGTTGTTGCTGTTGCTTGATAATCTTGTGAGATCCTAGTACTGCAACTTGCTAGGGCGATCGCACTGAATATACCCAGACAAAATAAAAATAAAAAACTCAAGAACTTTTTGCTGGCAAATCTCATAAAAAACAGTCTAACTTGCTCCGAGGTCTATTTTGCTTTCGATCGCTTCTTGAACTTTCAAAGGAACTCGATCGAGAAAATCGTATCCAGTTTTAGTTTCAATGCGATCGACACTGACTAGATATCTTTCCCAATCCGAGCTAGCATTCTTTCTATTAGGTACATCTACGGCAATAATGCGGGTATTTTCCGATATATCTCTGAGTCCCATTCCCGGCCGATCGAAAACGACAATTATTTTCCAAGTGTAACTGGGGACGGTAACTCGATTTTTGTTGCCAATTGTTTCTTTAACTCCTTCTACTCCCGCATAAATATAAAGTTCTTTCCCTTCTCTTACCAAATTTCTAGCGTATTCTTCGAGATTTTTCCACGCACCTCGATTGTTGTTGGGAGTTTGCGGAACTATATTAGTCATTAAAAAAGTTGCTTGATTATCTTCTATTGTCGCAGTGCGATCGGCAGAAGGTGTCATATGTCCTCGATCGTAACCGCTATTAGTATAGTCTTCCGGTCTGATGCGATCGATACCTTCTGGTAAAGACTCATCGGGATCGAAATCGTTTTGTCTGGGGACATCTCCCAACCATTCAGCGTTCAGCTGCCAAGCTACCCAATTAGGAGTTCCTCGATCGCGGTTGTAAGATAAGACATATTGGGGTTTTTCGATTTTAAAATTATCGGCTTCTTCTCCGGCATTACTGGGATTGCCTAATAATAGGTTAGGATTGCTGGGTGGGGCTAGTAGTTGACAGCCACCATTAAATAAGAGTAATAATACTGCTAATTTCAGTGCTAATTTTTTTTTCACCTTTTTTCTCCTATTTAGGCTTATTATTGAGCCGTACAAAATTATATGACGATCGATAGCTGAAAAGAAATAGCAGGCGAGTTGCAATAGCGATCGCAGTTGAGATATTCAGCATTGGCGGTTTTTTAGAAAATTAACAGGATGCCAGCAGGAAGTAATTCGAGAATTTTCTCGGATTTAAAAGTCCTAATTTTTAGTTATTCAAGCTTTTATAAAACTATAAATAATTAAAAATATAATAATACTTCCCATCGCAAAAAATGACAATTTTATTTTAGACCAGCGATCTAACTGTTCTTGAAGGTTTGTTTGAAGTTGAGTTATTTGAGTATCTTTTTTCTGAAAACTAGTTTCGAGTTCTTCGTAATATTGTTCTAATTTTTCATAATTATCTTCCAGTGATTTTCGCGCTTCTATTTGTTGAGTTAAAGAAGATTTTTGAGCGTCCAATTCAGTTTCTAAGTTAAGAATACTGGCTGTTTTTAGTTCTAATTGAGATTGACTTTCCCTAAAACTTGTTTGCAATCCTTCGAGTTGAGATTCTTTCTGTTGCAAATCTTGTTCTAAATTGAGAACGCGATCGCTCAGATTTGAGATTTCTCCCTCGCGGGATTTAATAATATTTTGAGCTGTAGTTAACTGAGATTCAAGTTCTTGTAAACGATTATTTTTGTTATTTAATTCCAGTTCTAAATTTTGGCGAGTTTCAATTAAAGATTCCAGTTGAGATTCAAGCAATCTAATTTTTTCTTCTAATTCGCCGATCGAAGAGCTTTTAGTTCTTAACTCTTCTTGTAAACGAGCGATATTTTTATTTTGTTCGTCCCATTGAGTTTGTAAGCGATCGCGTTCTTCTTCTAAGTTTGTTATTTGTCGATTTCTGAGATTTGATTCTGTTTCAATTTCTGTTAAAGTTTGTTGTAGAGAAGATAGCCTATCTTCTGTTTCTGTAATAGTTGCTTGTAAAGATACGATCTGCTGGTTTTTCGTCTCATTTTCTTGTTGAAGACGACCATAAGAATCATTTTGTTGTTCGATTTGAGATTGTTTTGATTTTAGATCTGATTCTAATTCAGTCTGAATCAAATTAGCTCGATCGATTCTTTCAATAAGCTGATTCGATTCTGAATTAGCTTGTTTTAATAAAGATTCTTTCTCAATTATATCTCGTTCTAAATCAGTAATATTTTCTGATTTAGTTTGGATTTCTTCTTGAAAGCGATCGATAAGTTGTTGTTGTTCTTTTAATTGAGATTTTAGTTGCTCGCTGTGATTTTCAAGATTTTGAAGCTCTCGCTCTTGCTGTTGATAATTTGATTCTAAATTTTGATATTTTTGTTCTAAATCTTTAATTACATCCCCATTGCTAAGAAGTTTCGCATCGAGGGATTGATTAGCTTCGATTTGTTTTGCTAAGAGAGATTTTTCTCGATCGAGCTGTTCGAATATTTCAGTAATTTCCCTGGTTTTATTATCTACTTGACTTTTGAGGTCTGTTTCAGTTTTTTCTCGTTCCAGTAAAGTCGATTTAGCAATTTCTAATTCATTTTCTAATTGAGAAATTCTACTTGATTTTTCAGCTAACTTAATTTCTAGTTCATTTGTTTGAGAATCGATCGGCTCGGATTGAGTCGCAGATAAACCCGATCTATCTTCATTTGTTGTGAGACTAGATTCTGTTTCTAATTCTTCGATTTGAGCTGCAGTCGTTTCATCGGATGAAGTATTATCTTCAGCCTGTTTAGTTACTAATCCTAATTTTTCTTTAATTACATTATCCGCTTCACGGAAACCAACTAAAACGGCTTTATCATCTTTAATAAATAAAGGACGTTTCAGTAACATAATATCACTAGCAAAAGCCGCAATCCATTGCTCTTCGTTCCAGTTTTTCGCAGCTTTTTTGATTCCACGATAAGACTTACCGGAGGTATTCCGCATTGGTTTACTGCCAAGTTCTTCCACCCAATTAGCAATTTGTTCTTCAGTGGGTGGGGACTCTCTAAGATTAACAAAGGTATATTCAATTGCTTGATTATCGAGCCATTTTAAAGCCTTTTGACAAGTCTGACAATTGGGTATTCCATAAATTAAAATTGACATAATACTGTAATTAATTTTAGCTATTATCTGTACTTTATATGTATCGATCTTAATTTAATTATCTCGTTTTTGTTCGCTAGAAAAATAATAATTTTTATTTTTCTCGATCGATCGATAAAGATCTCTCTTAACTTTGAGATTTTCAAGACAAAGATGAGTAATCGATCGAGAGCGGTTAGGATTGAGAACTATTTATTGTTAATAATAGCAGCATAGCCATTGAGAGCAAAAAGGCGACGAGCGCGATCGATTGTCAATGCAAAACCCTTCAAATGCTTCGGGATAATCATAAAAATCTCTTGATTTATATAGATCGAAGCTGAACTAATTTGTTAGCGATGACAAATAATTTGTTACTGTACAACAACAGTACGAGCGAATCTACATCTATAGAAAATCAAAAATTAAGAGGCGGCACCCAGATTCGAACTGGGGATAAAGGCTTTGCAGGCCCCTGCCTTACCGCTTGGCTATGCCGCCCTGTAAAACTAATTTACTCTATAAATTATATCAAAAAAGGCCCGCCTTCGATCTAAAATAAATATTTAATCCGAGTTTAGCAACAGGAACTAAAATATAAGCCTGCCAGTCTATATAGAGTAAAGAAAATTTTAGCTGGGCTAAAAACCCATTTGCTATTTATATTACCATTTTCTGCAATTTACCCATTCCTACGATATTTCTACAATTATGCAATTAAAAATTGGTCAAGTATCTTTGTTTAGCGCGCTCTTTCTAGGACTTTCGGTCGTTCCTGGAAAAATAGTTTTAGCAGAAACATTAACTAGAGGACAATCTTACCAAATAGCGTATGAATACCCGAAAAATTTTGTGGAAACTTACACTAGAGATTGTATCGAGCAAGCTACGGATCATTTAGAAATTGAAGATGCTCGTAAGATATGTAAATGTACTTTAGATAAGTTTCAAGACAATTATACTTACGATCGGTATAAAGAACTTTCGGCCGAGTCGAAGCAAGATATTGGTTTGACTTGCTTTGAAGAGATGGAACCTGAAGAAGAATAAAATTTTTTAAATAGACGATCCCGTCTTAAGCAAATTAGGTCTTGGCGGGATAGAATTAACGGGCGCAGTGCTTTTAAAAAATGAGAATAACAAAGCTAGGATTTAAATTGTAATATTAATCTTACTTAGAGAGAATCTAATTACTGTCAAGCAATATGAAAGATCCGGGCAAAAAAATCTCGTTTAGAGAGCGTCTCAATATTTCCCGTTTAGCAATCAAGTATTCCTGGTTAACGATCTGCTTTTGGATCGCAGTTACAGTAGCGGGAATGTTTGCTTTTAGTTCTCTCAAATACGCCCTCTTTCCAGATGTTACTTTTCCGGTAGTGGTAGTTAACGCTCAATTAGCCAATGAAACTACATCCGCTACCGAAGCACAATTAACCCAACCCATAGAAAAAGCTCTTTTGTCGGTTGAAAGAAATGATGGTGTATATTCTAGCACTTACCCGGGACAAAGTGTCGTTAATATTTTATTCGAAGCAGGAATTAGTTTAGAAAAAGCTACAGTTGCCGCTCAAAAGGCTCTCAAACAAGTTAACCTTCCTGCCGATAGTAGTTTTGAAGTCATTCCTTTTAATTTAAACGAATCTTCGGCTAGCAGCTACGCCATCACCAGCGATCGACTCTCGCTACAAGAATTAATCGATCGCGCGACAACCGAAATTATTCCTAAAATCGCCGATAGCCAGGGAGTTCTCAAAGTCAATCTTCTAGGAGACTCGAGTCAACCAGAAACAGAGGATGCTCTCAACACTCATCCGCCAACTATCGTCAATTTTAACGGCAAAAGAGGGATCGCCCTGCAAATTATTAAACGAGGTGACGCTAACACCCTCGAAGTGGTCAAAAAAGTCGAAGCAGAAATGCAAAACTTACGGGCTGCTTATCCAGATATAACCATAACTTTAGCAGAAACTCAAGCCGATTTTATCTCTCAAGCAACTCGATCGACAATTGAAGATTTGATTTTAGCGATTATTTTGGCGATCGCGATCGTTTTTCCATTTTTACGTAATTTTAGGGCAACTATAATTACAGCCCTAGCAATTCCGATTTCTTTGTTGGGGACTTTTATTGTCATGGCAATATCGGGGTTTAACCTCGAAACCATTACCCTCTTAGCTTTAGCCTTAGTAATAGGTATTGTCGTAGACGATGCGATCGTTGATGTGGAAAATATTAGCCGTCACATCGAAAAAGGCAAAAATCCCTTACAAGCAGCACTGATCGGTACTGACGAAATTGGCGTAACCGTAATTGCTTCGACTCTAACTATTGTAGCGGTGTTTCTGCCGGTGGCTTTAATGGGAGGGACGATCGGCAAGTTTTTTAAACCTTTTGGTTTGACTGTTTCGGCCGCGGTAATTATTTCTTTAATGGTTGCGCGCACTTTAGCCCCAGTTTTAGCAATTTATTGGCTTTCCCCACCAGCAAAAAAAGCCGAAGCTCCTTCAAAAACAACACCATTGACTAAATTGGGTGCGGCGATCGTTCGCATTTATCGCAATTTATTAAACTGGTCTTTAAAACACCGGAAAACGGTTATGGGTTTGGCATTATCGAGTTTTATTTTAGGAATTTCTTTAATTCCTTTGATACCGGCCGGATTTATTCCCAGACTAGATCGCGGCGAATTTAATATCATTTACAATGTTGCTTTACCTAACGTTCGTCCGGCCCGAACCAAACCAGCACCCGAAACAAATACCCCCAGCGATCGAGAAAATTCTTTAGGATGGCTGCGGGAGTTGACATCATCTCCGACTAAATTATTATTGCTCAAAACCAACAGAGCGGGCAAAAAAATCGAAACAGCAGTTTTAGAATCTCCTTATGTAGAATCAGTATATACAGTTTCAGGAGTGCGAGGTATTCCCAATCGAGGCAAAATATACGTCAAGCTCAAAGGCGATCGCGATGTCAGTACGGCTTTCGTTCAAGAACAAGTTCGATCGAGTTTACCTCAGCTTTCTGGAGTCACTATCAGCGTTGAAGATATTCAATTTGTCGATACTGGAGACGAAAAACCCCTCAAAGTAGCTTTAGTTGGGGACAATTTAGAAGATCTCAATCAAACTGCGATCGAATTAAAAAATCGGATCGCACAGTTACCGGGATTTGTCGATGTTACTGCTACCGGAGAAACTGCTAACGGCCCGATCGAAGTAATCGAACGTCAAAACGGTCAGCGCGTGGCTTATGTTAGTTCTAATCTTTCTCAAAATTTAGCTTTAGGAGATGCTACCGAGCAAACGATCGAGATTGCTAATCGGATTTTACCAGATGATGTCAGTTTGGAGCTAGAGGGAGATTCGGCTAGAATTGGCGAAATTTTGAGCAGTTTCGTCGTCACTTTGAGTTTATCGATTGTTTGTATGCTCTTGCTTTTGCTGTTATTATTCGGCAGATTTTTAGAGCCGATCGTAGTTATTTTATCTTTACCTTTATCGATCGTTGGTGCGACGATCGCCCTTTTAATTACTAACAGCGATTTTGGGATGATTTCTTCGATCGGAATTATTTTCTTACTGGGATTGCTTGACAAAAATGCCCTTTTATTAATGGATTATATTAATTTAAAACGCCGTTCGGGAATGAGTCGCACCGAAGCAATTTTAGAAACTGGTACTGTTAGGTTGAGACCTATTTTTATGACTACAACTTCGACGGTTTTAGGAATGTTGCCGATCGCCCTCGGTGTGGGTGCTGGTGCGGAATTAAGGCAACCTATGGCTGTTGCTATTATCGGCGGTTTAGTTACTTCTTCTGTTTTAACTTTAATCGTCGTTCCTGTTTTATATACTCTTTTAGAAGATCTTTGGTATTTTATTTTTCCTCAAGCCAAACAAAATTAAAATATATTTAGAGAGATATTTATTTCTAATTTTAAAAAGGAAATTCCTGAAGAAACAATAGCAGAAATTATCGAATTAGCAGCTAAATTATCGCGCCAAAAAGAAATCAGCAAAGAGAAAAAATATTACTTATCTACTGAAGATTTGCTAGAAATAAACAGCGAAGCCGGAATCGATCTTCAATCTACTTATCTTGCTATAAAGCAAATCCAAAATCAAAACAAGGGATACTTTCGCCATAAAAGCAAAAAAAATGATTTGACACTCAAATAAAAATTAATAGTTATTGGTATTTTATTTGTAGCTACTTCGCCAAGATAATAAATACTAAATTTGTTTTTGATATTTCCAGGCGATCGCCGTCGATAATTCGCAATTTCCTCTAGTTTTTTGTTCGGTAATTTTAGTAATTTCCAAAGCTTCTTCTAATTCTGGTATTTCTTCACTTTTTTGCCAATCATTTAAACTATTTATGCTCAGATCTAAATTGTCTTTAATTTCTAAGACTAATCCTTCTAAAGTCGTTAATTCTTCCGTCGCAGTCGCGATCGCTTCAGGAGAAAATTCTTTAGTATTAAATATTTTATCAACGTTGCCAATTTGAATTTGAGAAACTTTTAAGAAAAACAAAATAGTATTGTAATAAGCAAAGTATTGTGCTAACAAAGCATTATCGACAAAACGAGATAATAATTGCTGAGTTAAATTTGCACCTTCAACTGCTTTTTGTTCGTTTTGGTTCAGTTCTAAATTGAGTCGATCGACAATAGCAGAAATTTCAGAAATAACCATTAATTTTAGTAGTTAAAGTAAAAAATACTTCTCGAACAATAACAGCATATTATCGCAAATACAACTGTTTTATTTTTGTTAGCTTCCATACCTCAGTCCAGACAAAACGCTATAATTAAAGATTAGAACTTTTGAGGAGCAGGAAATTATGTTGCAAGAAAATCCAATTACAGAAACTATGGCTCGCTCGAACGCGTTAAATAAATTGAAACAAATTTACCAAAAAAATCCGACAAAAACAATCGCGATCGGTCTTGGTGTAGTCGTACTTACTCCGATCGTCCTGCCCTTACTCAAACCCGTTGCCAAAGCTACAATCAAAAGCGGGGTAGGTCTGTTTGAAAAAACTAAAGGAGCGATCGCCGAAGCAGGAGAAGTCATCGGAGATATCGTTGCCGAAGCTAAAGCAGAAGTTGCCGAAGAAAGAGCAGAAAAAGCAAGTCTCAAAGCAGGTTTATTAGCAGATCGTGAAGCATCCCAAGAAAGTTAATAATTTTAGATTTTGCCGTTATTTTGGGAA
Organism: uncultured bacterium; assembly: GCA_964458305.1. GTDB lineage: Bacteria > Cyanobacteriota > Cyanobacteriia > Cyanobacteriales > JASJDA01 > JASJDA01. Next base: position 36,348 of record CAYWIH010000010.1, read on the forward strand.
ATAGTTTCGAGATCTTGTTTGTTTTTAGTTGCGGGTTGTTGGTTTGGTATTTCTTCGCAGATCGCTTCTTCGTAAAGCAAGATACCATTTTTAACGATCGCTTTGAGTAAAGGTCGTCCTAACTTACTAACAGCAGGTAAAGCGATCGTACCCAAGGCGATCGCACCGAGTCCGATTAATGCTAATCGATCGCCAGATTTTTGTCCGTCTTCGACTATTTCTTTAAGATGAAAAGTAAGAACGGATCTGTTCCAGTGAATAATTGACATAATTTATCTCCTTAGTATTGGGTCAGAGGTCAGAGGTCAGAAGTCAGAAGTCAGAGGTCGGAGGTCAGAGGTCAGAAGTCAGAAGTCAGAAGTCAGAAGTCAGAAGTCAGAAGTAGGGACGTACCATGGGTGGAAGGAATAGACAGCTTTCCTTGAATTGATAACTTATAGATTCCTACCGATCGATCGTTACTAAAGCTGTCTATTGTCTCCCGGTACGTCGGTACAGAAGTCAGAAATTTAAATGTAATACTTATACTACTAATTTGAAATCGATCGATCTTGTTTAAATTTAAAAATTCGTCAATCAATCATTACTTTCTAATTGATGTTGGACTAAAGGATATAAGCTATTGATACCAGCAGCGATCGCCGATCCGTTATGAATTAAAGTTGCGATCGTTGGATTTAAGCCTACAGTAGAGGCTATACCTAATGCTACTAGATTGGGCGCGACCACTAAAAAAGTATTTCGATCGATAATTGTTTTAGTTTGTTTGGTGATGCTAATAACCTCTAAAAAGCTTGTCAGATCGTTATTCATTAAGACTACATCGGCCGTTTCTCTAGCCACATCCGATCCATCTTCAAAAGAAACGGAAACATCTGCATAAGCTAAAGCAACTGAGTCGTTTAAGCCATCCCCTACCATAGCGACAGTTTTACCAGATCTGTTTAAGTCGCGGACGATCGCAGCTTTAGTTTCGGGAAAAGCTTCAGCATGAACTCGATCTAAAGGAATATTTAATTGTTTTGCAACTTCGATCGCTCTTTGTTGGTTATCTCCAGTGAGAATATGAACTTCGATATTGTGTTTATTTTGCAGATTTTCGATTAAAAAACGACTTTCGGATCGTAGCGGATCGGCATATGCGATCGTACCTTGAAATTGCCCGTTACAAGCGACATAAATTAGAGATCCGATCGCCGCAAAACCATCGAGATCGATCCCTTCTTGTCTTAAAAATTTAGCACTTCCAACTAAAACATTTTCGCCGTCAATTTTTGCATTTACGCCCAAACCTACTTGATAATCCCAATTCTGACGCGGTAAAATTTCTATATTCTGCACTTGGGCATATTTAACGATCGTCTCTGCGACTGGATGAGTCAAACGCTGTTCGGCAGATGCGGCTAATTGCAATAATCTATCTTTAGATATGCTGTCGTTTACTGTATTTATTGCGACTACTTTGAGATCTCCTTCTGTGAGAGTGCCAGTTTTATCAAATACGATCGTATCTATTTCTGCCAAAAGTTCGATCGTCCGTCCGCTACGAACTAAAACGCCGTGTCTGGTAGTATGATTGAGGGCGGTTAAAAAAGCAGTAGGTATCGAGACGCGAATTCCAGTGACAAAATCGAGGGTTAAAATAGATGCAGCCCGAGCCGGATCGCCCGTAGTAGCCAAAATTACCCCAGCCAAAACCAAAGAAGGCATAATTAATTTATCGGCAATTTTAGCGGCGTAATTTTCCATCCTAGTATCGTAGACGGGGGCATTTTGCAGCAATTCGAGGCTGGCTGCGGCACGAGTTTTATTACCGATTCGTTGTGCTTCGATATATAATTGACCCGATCGCAATAATTCTGAAGCGTAAACCATCGTCCCAACTTCGGCAACAACTGGAAGCGACTCCCCGGTTAAAGAAGATCGATCGAGGGTTGCTTGTCCTTGTAAGACTTTACCATCTACGGGAATTTGTTCGCCGGGATAAACGATAACTGTTTCTCCTTTTTCTACTCGATCGCTAGCTATTTTTATTATTTCTCCTTCTCTTTTTACCCAAGCATATCTACCGATATTATCTAATAGATCTGATGTTTGTATTTCGGTGGATCTGGCTGTTTGTTCCCGAATAATATCGCCAATTCCGTGTAAAGTAATAACCAAAGCTGGGGTAATTGTTTTGCCGCGCACGAAACTTAAAAAAAGAGCAATAAAATCCAAACAATCGATATTTAAAGTGCGATCGATCCACAGACTTTTCAATGCTTTTTCAACTGTCGGTAAAGCAGCAAAAATTAAAGCAGATACTGGCAAAATTCTTGGAATATAAATCGGACTGTAATTCCTTAATATAGCCAATCCGGTTGCCAACAATGGCATTCTTAATTCTTGCCAAGATTCCGACTTCAATTCTTCTTTATTTTTTGCCGATTTTTTTGTTTCAGTTTCTTGACTTTCGGCTGTTTTAGTTATTTCAATTAACTCTAAAATAATGCGATCGCTGCTTAGTCCTTTATTGCGATAATAAATAACAACAGAACCAACTATTTTATTTATCCTAATTTTAGTTACATGGTGATTTTCAGAAAGTTTTGCGTACAATCGATTTCTATATGTTTCACTTTCTATCAATCGATATATTCGCAATCTAATTCTACCTGTAATTGCGTGGATAATTTGAGGAGGATATTTAAGTGAAATTTCGCTCATATTTTTATACTGTTTTTCAGGGATGAATAATATCGTTTTTATTTAAGATTACTAAACTTAGGAAAGTCAGAAGTCAGAGATATTTCTAAATTTAAGTAAGTATTGCATCAATTTAAAGTTATTTATCGTTAGTTAGAAATTAGTTTCAATAGAAAAAAATTAATTTTGTTCTAGAAAGTATTTGTAGCAACTATTTTGGAAAATGGTATAAGAGAGTTAATACAGGTAAAAAGTTCGGGGATTAGACAGGATAATCTTTTTCAATTTTTTTCATATTTTTAAATAAAATCGCTATATATTTTGCTATTTTTGAGAATCGTATTTCAGTAATATCAATTCTGTCTGGAGTTGCTACACTTGGGGGAGGAAAGGCAATAGGGAATAGCGGCAGCGAACATATTTGGAAAATAGATCTGTAGCCTTATTTTGGGGAATTGCTATAACTATTAACTTCGTTATGCTCTAATTTAAAATTAAAAAAGACAAAAGGCAAGATATTTTAATTTGCAATTAGAAAGTCAAAAAATTGAATTTTATTTATTAATTTCAAACTTCTAAAATAAATAAAATACTTGGTACGTTATTGAAAATGTTCTGCCCAATTTTTACTTTAATTAGCTTCAGAATTTACTATTTTCTCTTCTCGATCTTCTGCTTTTTCGATAATACTTCGCAAACGCAAACCCAATTCTAATTCCGATACTTCTCTGGTTTCATAATTAATTGCGATCGAAGATGCGGCTCTATTTATCCTTACGCTAATAACATTTTCATCTGCTAAAAGTAAATTATTTAAACCTTCGGCATATTCTAAATCGTTTGCCAATCGAGGTATCTGTAAGCGAATTCTGCCGGGAATATTATGAACGATAACAGCACCAAATAACTCTTGAGATGCGGCTTTGTTATTAACCTCCGCTTCTTTTTGTGGGGCAATTTTTTTAACATTTGTTAGTATTTGACGGATCGCACTGGCGATTATTAAATTTGCTAAAAGTGCGTTAGAACCTCTTAATTGAAATCTAGTGGTGACAAAAATACCGATAACCACAGGTAAGATCGTTTCTATTTCTTGGTGTTCTTGCAGAAATTCAGCGATCTGAGTCTCTATTTTTTCAGTATTTAAAGAATTATTATTAGCTGTAGTCGTTGTTGTCATAATATTTTTAAGTAACGAGTAGCAAGTAGCAAGTAGCGAGTAACGAGTAGCAAGTAGCAAATAGCAAGTAGTTAGTTAGAAAAAATATTTCTGATTTCTGACTGTCTTGGCAGACGTTCCCGAAGCTCTTGCGCCGACGCGGGCTTCTGCCGCTTCTGAGTTCTGAGTTCTGATTTCTGAGTTCTGAGTTCTGATTTCTGATTTCTGACTTCTGACTTCTGACTTCTGACTTCTGACTTAAGCCGATCGCTGTTTAAAATCCTAAAAGTCTTGCTCCTTGATAAAATATAAAACTAGCCACCCAAGCTAAAACTAAAGACCAAACTACAGAAAAAGCAGTAAATTGCCAACTTTTCGACTCGCTTCTGAGGACGGCAACTGTTGACAGACAAGGTACGTAAAGTAAAGTAAAGAGCATAAAACTGTATGCTTGTACCCAATCGATTTGAGCGGCGATCGCACCCATTAAAGCATCATCTGATTGACTGTATATTACTGCCAAACCGCCGATCACGATCTCTTTAGCAATAAAACCAAATAGCAAAGCGATCGCTAATTGCGGATTAATCCCGATCGGCCCTAAAATTGGTTGCGTCCACTGTCCGATTATACCGGAAAAAGTTTCGGGGCTGGCTGTCTCTACTCCGGGAGGAAAGTTATTTAAAAACCAAATTGCTACTACTCCGAAGATAATAAATTTATACGACCAACGCCAAAAATGCTTTACTTCCGACCACGATCGCACTAACATTTGTTTCAAAGTCGGAAAACGATAGGGTGGTAATTCTAAGATTAAAGGTTCGTTATTTTTATATTTGCCTTGAAATATTGCTGCGGTTAAAATTGCTGCGACAAAACTTAGTAAATACAAACTAAATAATACTGTAGGTGCGACGGTGGCACTAAATAAAGCTGTCGTCATAAATATAAATACATTTAGCCTGGCCGAACATAAAGAAAAAGGAATCACCAACATCGTTAAAAGACGCAAACCCGGCGATCGCATGACTCTAGTTCCCATAATTGCCGGAACGTTACAGCCAAATCCCATTAAAGTCATCACGAACGATCGACCGTCTAAGCCCAATTTTGCCATAAAAGCGTCCATCAAAAACGCCGATCGGGATAAATAGCCGCTATCTTCGACGATCGCCATTGCAAAGAAGAATAAAATAATTACCGGAACGAAGGCTAAAACTACCGTCAAACCATTATAAAGTCCGTCGATCAGGAAACCCCTTAACATCTCCGGTGCGCCCGCTAAAAGCGGTTCTAAGGCTGCTGTTTGCAACCACTCCGTACCCTGACCCATTAAATCTTGTAGCGGCGTTCCAATCGCATATACTAACTGGAACATTAAAAACATCGTCAGAAAAAAGAGCGGTAAACCGAACACTGGATGGAGTAAAATCCGATCTAGACGAGTTGTCAAATTATCTTGTATGCTTCTCGGAAATTTTACAGCATCCTGCAGCAAACTGCCCATTTCTCCAGCAATTTGACTGTCGCATTTCATGCACTGGTCTAAAGGCTGAGCTTCGATCGCTTCTTCTCGCTCTCTAAGGCGATTTAAAATAGTTTGATAGGCACTTTCGTAGCCCTGACCGTACTTAGCACTCATCGGCACTACGGGCATTCCCAGGCGTTCTGAGAGCTTTTCGGCATCGACTTCCACGCCAAATTTGGGGGCTTCATCTGCCATATTCAGCAACAATACCGCAGGAACTTGCAACCGTTTGACTTGTAAAGCCAGACTTAATTGCCGATCGAGTTGGGTAGAGTTGAGAATAATTAATACTAAATGTAGGGGATTTTTGCTGATAAATTTCCTGACTACTTCTTCGTCTTCGGAATAGCCCCGCAGATCGTAAATTCCTGGCAAGTCTACTATTTCAGCTTCATCAGAACCTAGCTTTACTTTTGCCATCATCAAGTCTACCGTAATCCCCGGCCAGTTGCCGATACTGGCATCCGCACCCGTGAGGCGATTAAAAAAGGTAGATTTGCCCGTATTCGGCATTCCCAAAACAGCAACTTGTTTCATGCTATTTCTCCTTTATGGCTAATTTCTCGCAAATAAATTTGTTCTGCTTCGCGACGACGCACCATTACCTCGGTAGTGCCAATGCGGACGTGTAAAGGCCCCGCAAACCAAGCCCGTCTGATTAAAGTTATTTCTCTTCCCGGACGAAAACCCAAAGCCTGCAAGCGTTGCTCCAATCCTTCCTCGGTCTTTATTTCTACTATTTCTGCCGCGTGACCGGCCTTCAATAAACTAAGATTCATAATCGGTTTACTGATAATTATTCTTATTTTCTAATTTATAGATATTATCATTAATTTTGGTTTTGCAGGAGACAATTTACAGAGAAACTTAATTCTCGATCGCACCACTATAAGGTAAGATTGACCTTGACTTAGTTAAAATGCAATCCCCATGTCTTCTTCGACTGTTACCCTGACAAATATCGGATCGCGACAAGATCTAATCTTAAAACCCCCCAAGTCTGGCATCTCGGTAACGGGAAAAATAACCATACCTGGAGATAAATCGATCTCTCATCGCGCTTTAATGTTAGGGGCGATCGCAAGTGGCGAAACTACTATTTCGGGACTGTTATTAGGAGAAGATCCTCGCAGTACGGCGAAATGTTTCCGCGCTATGGGGGCAGAAATTTCCGAATTAAATACTGAGAAGGTAATAGTCAAAGGGATCGGACTGGGAAATTTACAAGAACCAGAAGATATATTAGATGCGGGTAACTCTGGAACTACAATGCGTTTGATGTTAGGATTGTTAGCTGCATCCGAGGGGAAATTTTTTACCGTAACCGGAGATAATTCTTTGCGATCGCGTCCGATGTCTCGAGTTGTCAAACCATTGCAGCAAATGGGTGCGTCTATTTGGGGACGCAAAGATAATAAAATAGCACCTCTAGCAATTAAAGGATCTAAATTAAAACCAATACACTATCATTCTCCCATTGCTTCGGCTCAAGTAAAATCTTGTATCTTATTGGCCGGTTTATTAACTGAAGGTAAAACCACCGTAACAGAACCAGCATTATCTCGAGATCATAGCGAAAGAATGTTAAAAGCATTCGGTGCAACATTAGCAATAGATCCCGATACCAATAGCGTTAGCGTTACCGGATATCCTACTTTAAGCGGACAAAATGTTATCGTACCTGGGGATATTAGTTCGGCTGCTTTTTGGTTGGTAGCTGCTGCGATCGTCCCCGGATCGGAATTAGTTATCGAAAATGTCGGTGTCAATCCCACTCGCACTGGTATCTTAGAAGCATTGGCGATGATGGGGTCAGATATAACTTTAGAAAATAAAAGAGTTGTTGCTGGCGAACCAGTTGCCGATCTGCGGGCAAAATATGGGAAACTAAAAGGATGTGTTATTGGTGGGGATATTATTCCTCGTTTAATCGATGAAGTTCCGATTTTAGCAGTAGCGGCACTATTTGCAGAAGGAACTACTTTAATTAAAGATGCCGCAGAATTAAGAGTAAAAGAAAGCGATCGCCTCGCTGCTATTGCTTGCGAATTAAATAAAATGGGAGCAAAAATAACCGAACTACCCGACGGTTTAGAAATTACCGGGCCGGTAGAATTAACTGGTACTGATGTTCTAAGTTACGGCGACCATCGTATTGCTATGAGTCTGGCGATCGCCGCACTTAATGCTAAAAATACTACTACAATTCACGATGCTGCTGCTGCTTCTATTTCCTATCCCGATTTTTTCAATACTTTAGAAAGAGTAACTTCGATCGAGTAGTGAGTTTTCTTCTAAATTACTAAAACTCAGAATTAATTTTAGTATGGTACGTTCCTTCGAGAGAAGCGAGATAAAATGGATGATTTTTGGACAGAAATATTAGAATTTTGTCGATCGACCACCAAAGATATCGGCGATCGTCTAGAAGATGATTTTGGTAAACTAAAAGCAACAAGAAAAGCTGACGGTACTCTAGTTACAGATGCAGATAAAAGATCCGATCGAGAAATAAGAGAAGCGATCGCCGCTAAATTTCCCTCACACGGAGTCCTTACAGAAGAAACAACCCATATTTTTCCCGAAAATGATTGGTGTTGGGTAGTCGATCCGATCGACGGTACTACTAATTTTACTCGCGGTATCCCGATCTGGGGCATTTCTCTAGGGCTTCTCTATCAGGGTACTCCCGTTTTTGGCTTCGTTTATTTTCCCTTATTAAATCAATCTTTTCACGGTTATTGGTACGCTAACTCGGGATTATCCGGCCCGACTGGGGCATATTTAAATGACGAACCCATTCATACCAGTTCCGATCTTCCTAGTTACAATCATATCTTCAATCTCTGCGCTCGCAGCACCGCAGTTCTTAAAAAGCCTTTTCCCTGTAAAATTAGGATGATTGGTGTTGCTAGTTATAATATCCTTCTAGTCGCTAACGGTGCGGCTTTAGGTGGAGTGGAAGCAACCCCGAAAATTTGGGATATTGCCGCAGTTTGGGCGATTTTGCAGGCTGCTGGTGGGGTTTACGTGCCTCTCGAACCCGAACCCATTTTTCCCTTAACAAAAAATAAAAATTATGGTAAGAAACCTTTTCCTTGTTTGATTGCCAGCAAATCTGAATTAGTACCTACATTTAAACCTTTAGTAGAATTTATCGGCGAGAAAGTTTTAGCCAAAATTAGGGAAAGCTAAACTTGTAGAGAGAAAACAGATCGATCGATGAACGTAAGAGGAATTTTCGCGATCGCCAAAAATGCTTTCATACAAGTAATTCGCGATCGGATTTTATATTTTATCGGCTTCTTTGCAATTTTACTAGTTGTTGCTTTTCGATTATTGCCAGAGCTTTCGGCCGGACAGCAAGATAAAATGTCGTTGGATGTAGGTCTCGGGGCGATCGAATTTTTAACTGTAGTAGTAGGTATTTTCGTCGGTACGGGAATAATCAACAAAGAAATCGAAAAACGTACCGTTTTAATTTTAATTCCCAAACCGATCGATCGCAGCGATTTAATTCTGGGCAAGCATTTCGGGTTATCGGCTGTTTTAGTAGTTATGGTATTATTAACGGCTGCTATTTGGATGGGACTTTTAGCAATTTATAAAATTCCTTTTCCGATCGCAAGTATCCTGGTATCTTTAGTTTATTTATGTTTGCAATTAGCCTTGATCGGTAGTATTGCATTATTGTTCGGCGTTTTAACCAGTTCGATCTTGGCAACTTTATTTACTTTTGGTATATATCTAATGGGTAATTCTAGCTCTGCTTTGGTTGAATTGGGTAAAATAAGTGAAGATAAAAGCGTAGAATTAATTACTCAAATTATTTACTTAATTTTACCGGATTTATCGCGACTTAACCTCAAAAACGAGGCCGTTTACGGTGTTTTACCAGATCCACAACTGCTTTTATCTAGTGCCGTTTACGCGATCGTTTACACTATCTTAGTACTGACAATAACTACTTTTATCTTTTCTCGAAAAGAATTTTAAATAAATTTACCCCAATAGGGTAATAATTAATCCGCAACCAATGTTATGGCAAACAAGGAAGATTAGACTAGGCTAGAAATAGAGCGAAAAATTTATCTAAGAACATTTCCATAAACCCCTTCAGTAGCTACGATATTATTTAGAGCAATAATTTAAAAACTATTTATTTTTTGCCCAGAGGTCATTTTATACACCATAACTCTGGAAATATGTTAAAGTCGCAACTCACACCCGAACCGAAATTAAAGATCGACTTATTGATTGCGATCGAATTAGTTGAAACAGAGCCGAAAGAAATTTTAGCGAGTTTGAAGGCTAGTAAAATTAATTTTAGCTACGAAATTGTAACTATAGATTCGGCAGACTTAAACTCTTTAGTCGCTAAAAGTTACGATTTTGTGTTATTTTATCACAACCCAACTCCCTCGCCACGATCGCTTTCATCGACATTTTTACTCGAATGGCTTAAAATTATCACACAAAATCACAGCATACCTCTGATTATTGTTGCTGAAGTGTTGAAGGAAAACAACTTCAAACAATGGCAAAACTTAGATAGAACTAAAATTATTTCCCAAGACAATTTACACTGTTTAAGCGAAACGATCTTTAACTATATAGCTAGAGATCGATTTAGCCAAGAAAAACAATTAATAAAGTACCCGGTGAGCAAACAAAAAAAACGGGAAAAATTAATCTATCAGATCGGTAAAAAACTCAATTCCAATCTCGAACCAGAAATCGTATTAGAGTATATAGTAAGCCGAATCGGAGAAACATTTTCCCTCGATCGAGTAATTATTTGTAATTTAAAAGCAAATAAAATTGAAATCGTTCGAGAATGGCGATCGCACGAAAAAATTACCGCTCTGCTGGCAAAAACAATCCCGATCGGTGAAGATAAGATAACAAGAACCAAACCAACAGTAGCAGAAATAGATCTTCTCGAAGCAAAAATAGCTCGAGCGACAGAAGATAGCGAACTGCACTCGGTTGGCAACTTAGCGATCCTAATTCGAGACGAATATTACGGTAGCTTAATTTTACAGAAAATCGACCGAGATCGAATTTTCACAGCAGAAGAGATTCAAAGCTTACAGATAATTGCCGAATTAATAGCGATCGCAAAGCTCAAAATTGAAACCAAAGAATATATCGAGGAAATAGAAAGCCAAAAAGTGGCAGCATTAGAAGCAGATCGTCTCAAAAGCGAATTTATCGCCCATATCAGCCACGAATTACGCAATCCGCTAACTGCTATACTGGGATTTGCCAGAATGCTGGGAGAAGAAATTTACGGATCTCTCAACAACAAACAAATGCAGTATATCAAAGCAATTACAGCTTCAGGAAATCATTTATTAGATTTAATCAATGACTTGCTCGATCTTTCTAAAATAGAAGCAGATCGCGAAGAATTATACTTAGAAACAGTACCTATCGAAGCAGTCTGTTTGACATCGATGTCGATCGTACAGGAGCTAGCCAAGCAAAAAGCTTTAGAATTAAAATTAGAAATCGAACCCGGACTAAAAGAATGCAGTGCAGATCGCAGACGCTTAAAACAAATTTTGGTGAATTTACTTTCTAACGCTGTTAAATTCACTGAAGCAGGAAAAATTATTCTCCAAGTCAAAGAAAATTCAGGCTCGATCGAATTCTCAGTAATAGATACGGGTATCGGTATCGACGCAGCTAACCTGGAGAAAATTTTTGAACCCTTCGTCCAAATTAGAAACCATCTCACTAAAAAATACCAAGGTACGGGTTTGGGTTTACCTTTATCGGCTAAATTAGCACGACTTCACGGCGGAAATTTAGTCGTTACTTCTGAAAAAGGACAAGGTAGTTGCTTTACTTTATCTTTACCAAAATAATTAATCAGATTTAGATGATAGAAGCGAAAATAAAACGGCTTAAAAATATCTTTCAAACTATGGAGCGAGCGATAATAGCTTACTCGGGCGGCATCGATAGTACTGTTGTCGCTAAAATTGCTAAAGATATACTCGCAGATCGTGCCTTAGCTATTACTGCGGTTTCTCCCTCTCTTTTACCCGAAGAATTAGAAGATGCGAAAATTCAAGCCCGAGCGATCGGCATAACTCACGAATTAGTCGCAACCCACGAAATGGATAACCCCAGCTACACTTCTAACCCCGTCAATCGCTGTTATTTTTGTAAAAGCGAACTTCACGACACTTTAGGCCCGATCGCCGCTTCTAGGGGCTATGCTTACGTGGTTGATGGGGTAAATGCTGACGATCTCAAAGACTATAGACCTGGCATTCAAGCTGCCGTTGAAAGAAGGGTACGAAGTCCTTTAGCTGAAGTCGGTATTACTAAAGCTGAAGTTCGTCAAATTGCTCGCGAATTAGATCTTCCCTGGTGGGATAAACCTTCTCAGCCTTGTTTGAGTTCCCGCTTTCCTTACGGAGAAGAAATAACTATCGCTAAATTACAAAGAGTCGGACGGGCCGAAATCTATTTGCGTAAATTAGGATATCACAATATTCGGGTTCGCAGCGATCGAGATACGGCTAGAATTGAATTACTCCCAGAGCAGATCGAAGATTTTGTGATTAATACTAATATCGAGGAGTTGGTAACGGAATTTCAAAAGTTGGGTTTTAGCTTCGTTACTCTCGATCTTGAAGGTTATCGTAGTGGTAAATTAAATCGAGCTTTGGATCTTAAAACTATTAATTAACTCGATAAATATTTTTTGAAATATGCTCTGTGTTTTTTGATATTTCTCTGATAAAAACTTGAAAGGGTGCTAATATTTGAGTCTAAGGAGTTGGCAACTGTTTCCCAGCTTAAATCTTCGACGGCAATTAACCAGAGTAGCTTTTGTAAAGTAATATGGGGACAACCCCGAACTGTTGTCGTTCTTAAAATATTTTCTGGATCTGATTTGAGAAAATCTCGCAGATTGTTATCTTTACGTTCTGCTTCGCTGCGATCGCTGATAGCATAATCGAGGCTATCTAATGATAAGATATTAACTTCTTTCGGTTTGTGTTTCTTGAGCGCGTCATAAAATTTGTGTTTAAAAATTCCTATAATCCAAGGTAAAATCGGTTTGTCCGATTGATAGGAATCAATTTTTTGCGAGACAACTAAAATAGTATCTTGTAGGGCTTGCTGGTGAATTTCTTCGTAGTCGGGAAATAAAATATAGCTGGGCATTACTAACAAATGTTTGTTTTGATAAATTGTTTGTAAAAATTTAGTTAGAGCTATCTTTTTTTTATTCGGTTCGCTATGTTTTTTTACCTCTTTAATGAGTTCTTCCATTAATTGAGAGGGCGATTTATTTTCCACTTTAGGACAGTTACTAACTTTATGCGAGGACACTGTTTTATCTCCTAGTTTAATAAGGGAGCTATATTTTGGCGAAAATTTATTATATTTTTGTGCTTTAATTCGATCCTGCTGTTTATTTTCTATTTGAAAAGGTGGAGTTTTTATCTTTGCATTCATGTTTAAATAATCCCTTATATTTTTTTTGTTAATTTTCGTTTTTTGAAATGATTGATTATTTAATTTTTTTGCTTGTTTGCGTTCTTTTTTGTTAATTTTATCTTCTGTTTTTTTGTTTCAGGTTTATTTTATCCTTAATATCCCCAACGAAAATTATCATAACTGAGCGTTTAAAATTAGTCCAGCATTAGTATCATATGACATTTCTAATAATCAACTAGAAAAAAGTCACTCGCTCGATTCATATCTCATAAAGATTATGATATTTTTTATCTTCAATTATTCAATTTTAGGCAGTCAAACAGTTTAAAAATTAATTTTCAACAAATCAATTTTCAAGCTAAAATACCCTAAATCTTCGCCAGGCAATGATTTTACCTTTTATTTTTAATAATAAAAAACCATTATTGGTTGAGTGGAAATAAGAGAAAAAAAATGTCTTTACTTGTAGCAACTATGTATCATGACTAGATTATGACATTTTAAATTCGTTTCCTCAGCAATAAAATTATGCTCGACTTTATCTTCAAAAAGCTGAAATTTAGAATAGATAACTACTTGAAGCCAAGTGTATAATAAAAAAAATAAATTATATAAAGTTAAATAACTGTTTAAAAATGCCTGTTAGAGTAATACTTAAGTATTAGTCGGTCTCTGACAAAAGATCCCTTAGATCTCTTTGTTAACAAAGGAAAAAATAAAATATCAAAAATCAATAACGATAGGGTATTTGAGGATCGAAAATTAATCCGATCGAGATAATCTCTCTGAAAATGTAATGTCAGAAATGTCAGATATTAAGAAAAAATAAAGATTTAACATTTTTACAATGAAAAAAACAACAAACTTAACAGAAGAGATTTTAACCCTCACTAATGAAGTAATTTATCAAGTCAGAGGGGCATATTTTAATTTTTTAGAAGAAGAGATCGTGCGCGGGGCTATAGAGAGATTAAACTACGAAGAGATCGCCCTTAAAGCAGGCATTTCTGAAGGACATATCAGAAATACAGCCTCAACATTATGGCAAAAGCTTTCGCTAGGATTGAACGAACTTGGAGTATTGCAGCAAGAAAAAGTTAATAAAAACACTTTAAAATTTGTTATGACCGCCAAAAAGGAACAAATAGCTGCAAAATTGAGATATAAAGTCGATCGCCATCCAAAATTAAACGCCCCACTCCAGCCAATACCTCAAAACCCAATCCCAACTGTCGACAAACAAAAAATATTCCAACTACCAGAAAGTGCCTTAGCAGCAAATTCCCAATTTTATGTTAATAGAGTACCACAAGAGTGGGAATCAAGAGCAGCGATCGAATCTCCCGGAGGATTAGTCAAAATAGAAGGACTTAAGAAAACCGGAAAAACTTCCTTATTAATGAGAACTTTGGATTACGCCGATCGGCAAGAATATCGCACAGTTTGTTTGGATTTTCACTTAGTCGATCGAGAAATTATTGTTAACTTAGAAAAGCTTTTAAAATGGTTGTGTGCTAATATCAGTTTTCGCTTAAATTTACCCAATCAAGTCGATGAATATTGGGATGATATTTTTGGCAGTAAAACAAGCTGCACTCTTTATTTTGAAGAACATCTTTTAAAAGGAAGCGATCGCCCGATCGTTTTAGCTTTAGATAAAGTAGATTATTTATTTGCAGATATCGATGTAGCTCTCGATTTTTTTGGTCTTTTAAGAGCTTGGTTCGATAAAAGTTCTCATAACGATCTCTGGAAAAAACTCCGCTTGATTCTAGTTTATTCGGAAAATAAGTTACCTTTAAATGCGAAACAGTCTCCTTTTAATGTCGGAAATACTATAGTTTTATCTGATTTTAATTTAGAACAAATTAAAGAATTGGCTCGTAAATATTCAATTATTTGGAATGAAAATGAGATCGAATTAGTTATGGAAATAGTCGGCGGACAACCTTATTCAGTACATCGTTTGATTTATGATTTTGCCAATCAATCTCAAAGTTTACGACAATTTTTGTTACGTTACTCTCCGAAAAAATAACTTTATAGTAAAGAAATTATATCGTTTTTGACTTTTGTACCGATGTACCATAGTAGGTTTTTGCTACCTAGTTCTTAAATGCGATCGAGAATACAGGTTTTAGTTGTTAAGTGCTGGGCTGATTATTTACTATCTATAAAAGATTTAGTGAGAATCTGTAAATGAAGCAGATAAAGCGTAAGTCAAACAAGCAATTAGAATTCAAACGCTCGGTAGCTAGCTATAAATTTACAGTTGTCGGGCAAGTTTCGGAATGGATCTGTTCGAAAAAATCAGAAATAAAGTATCTAAAACTCGCTAATGGTTCGCAGCAAATATGGGTTAAGTTATCAAAAAAGAACCGTAATAATTTAGAAAAAAAAGTAATTCTCGGTTGCTGGTTGAAAGTAAAAATAGAGAAAAAACTTTGTTTAAAAACAGACTTAGTTCGATTTAAAGCAAAAAAAATAGAATCAATAAAAAGAGTAATTTACCCCGATCGATCTCGATTTAAACCTGCGGGAGATTCTCAGTTGTCAGGATGCGATCGAAGATCTAGAGATAGTCAATTTTGTTCTCAAATAGAAGCAGGATTGCAAGAACATTTTCGCATCAGAGGCAATTTTAGAATCAAATGCTTTAATTCCAATTGAAAAAGCTGTGGCTGTTTGCTATTGGTTCGATCTCTAGGGATTAATTTCCTCATAGCAAACAGCTATTAAAAAACCTACTAACAACCAGGCCCCAAACCTATTTTGGCAGCATAAACAGCCCGATCGCCCAATTCATCTTCTATTCTCAGCAAACGATTGTATTTAGCAACCCTTTCGCTGCGACAAAGAGAACCAGTTTTAATTTGTCCGGCTCGAGTTGCCACCGCCAGATCTGCTATGGTAGTATCCTCGGTTTCTCCCGATCGATGACTGATAACGGATCTGAAACCTTTGCGAGTTGCCAGATCGATCGTTTCTAGGGTTTCAGTTAAAGATCCGATCTGATTTAATTTAATTAAAATCGCATTAGCAGCATTAAGATCGATCCCTTTTTGCAAGCGAGTCGGGTTAGTAACAAAAAGATCGTCACCGACTAATTGAATTTTTTTACCCAGGCGATCGTTGAGAAGAACCCAATTATCCCAATCATCTTCTTGCAAACCATCTTCGATCGAAATAATTGGATATTGAGAAACTAATTTATCCAAATAATCGATAAATTCTGTCGGAGAATGGGGGCTACCATCGTAAACATATTTACCATCTTTGTAGAACTCGCTAGCAGCCACATCCATAGCTAAAGCGATTTGATCTCCAGGTTTGTAGCCAGCCTTTTCGATCGCTTCAATTAACAAATCTAAAGCTTGTTGGTTCGATTGTAAATTAGGTGCAAAACCACCTTCATCCCCAACACCACCAGAAAGTAAATTCTGCTCTTTTAATACTTTATTGAGGGTAGCAAAAACCTCAGCACCCCAGCGCAAAGCCTCCTTAAAAGAATCTGCACCCACCGGAAAGATCATAAACTCTTGAAAGTCTACATTATTATCGGCGTGAGAGCCACCGTTGATAACGTTCATCATCGGTACGGGCAAAACGTTCGCCAGAGGCCCGCCCAAATAGCGATAGAGAGGTAATTCGACGTGTTCTGCGGCCGCCTTAGCAACTGCCAGAGAAACCGCCAAAATCGCATTAGCACCCAAATTAGCCTTATTATCAGAACCATCGCGATCGAGCATGATGCGATCGACTTCGATTTGATTTAAAGCATCGGTATTAACTAATTCCGGCCGGATAACCTCTTTAATATTTTGAACCGCTTTTAAGACACCTTTACCGCCATAACGAGCCTTATCCCCATCCCGGAGTTCGATCGCCTCAAAACTGCCCGTAGAAGCCCCGCTAGGAACTTGAGCGATACCAGTCACACCGCTTTCTAAAAGTACTTCAGCCTCTACAGTAGGTCGTCCGCGAGAGTCTAAAATTTCTCTAGCATCAATATCTTCGATCGCCGCTTCTATTTTGTTTAACATTACTCGTTACTTGTTACTTGTAATTTTGTACCGACGTTCTATCGAACGTTTCTACGTTTCAAATTGGTTTTGCCATTAAAACGACACAAGATCGTCCTGCAACTTTATATTTATTAGCTTTCAAAGCTGAAGTTGCATCTAGTTCGCAGACATTTTCTGGTAAAGAGTGAGAAGTATCAATAATTGTGTACCAGCATTTTCCTGCTTCTGGATCGGGTAATTCGAAATTTAAAGCCTCCCAGTAGGTATTAAGCATGATGTGTAAATTTTCTCCTGCTTCAGGATGGCAGAGACTGTAAGCTAGGGTGTGGGAATAATAGGCCCAGTCTGGCTGATGTAATGTAGTTCCGTGCCAAGTAAGATGGGGTTTTGTGCTGTTATCCGTTACTTCTAAAAGACTTTCTTGAGCAAAAAGTTTCAATCCTTGAGTTAAGTCAATCAGTTTTTTAACAAAACAGCGCAGATCGAATTCTTTATCTACTAAAGACCAATCAAACCAACTCAATTCGTTATCTTGACAGTAAGCATTATTATTGCCCGATTGAGTGCGTCTGACTTCGTCTCCCATTAATAGCATCGGAGTTCCTTGAGACATAAACAGAATCGTCAATAAATTCTTAATCTGTCGCAAGCGCAAATCTGCTATTTCTGGATCTTTGGTATCTCCTTCTTCGCCGCAGTTCCAGCTAAAATTATCGTTACAACCGTCGCGATTTTGTTCTTCGTTGGCTTTGTTGTGCTTGTAATTGTAAGAAACTAAGTCATTTAAAGTAAAACCATCGTGACAGGTGATAAAATTAATACTGCGATTAACATCGGTATCCCTGCGCTTGTAAATATCTGGACTGCCTAAAACTCGAGCCGCAATACAGCTAACAGTCCCCAGATCGCTTTTAACAAAACGACGCGCATCATCTCGAAAAGGCCCGTTCCATTCGGCAAACCAATCCGCCAGTTCGACAAATTTACCTACCTGATAAAGTCCGGCAGCATCCCAAGCTTCTGCAATTAATTTAGTTCCTGCCAAAATTGGATCTGATTCTATATCCCAAATAATATTAGGAGTCAAATCCACGCTAGTATCGAAGGGACGACCGTAAGGATCTCTAGTCAAAACCGAAGCGAGATCGAAGCGAAACCCATCGACGTGCATTTCAGAAACCCAGTAGCGCAAAGAATCTAAAATTAAATGGCCCACGACCGGATGATTGCCACGAACTGTATTACCGCAACCAGTATAGTTACTGTAATAAGTTTTATCTTCCTCCAAAATATAGTAAATTTTATTGCCCAAACCGCGAAAAGATATCGTCGGCCCTTGATGGTTTCCTTCGGCAGTATGATTGAAAACTACATCTAGAATTACCTCTATTCCGGCCCGATGTAATGCTTTAACTAAATCTCTAAATTCATCTACGGGCCCGATCGCATCTTTGCGGGAACTATAAGCGCGATGGGGGGCAAAAAAGCCGATCGTACTGTAACCCCAATAGTTTTCTAATCCCGGCCTGGCATCTTCAGGATCGAAATAATGGATCGGCAATAATTCTACTGCTGTTATCCCCAAATCTTTTAAATAGGGTATCTTCTCAATTAACCCCGCATAAGTCCCTCTTTTTTCAGCAGGTAGATTAGAATTGGGATGTTTGGTAAATCCACCGACGTGCATTTCATAAATTACACTTTCAGAATAGGGTAAATGCAGGGGTCGATCGCCTTCCCAGTCGTAGGTAAGGTTGTCGACAACCACCCCTCTTAAAGCACTTTGGCAGTTATCTCCTGGGTCGATCGCTGCTTCTCGACTATAAATTTCGTCTCCTACTATTGCTTTGGCATAAGGATCTAACAATACTTTAGTTTCGTCAAAACGATGGCCAGATTGAGGATCGAACGGCCCTTTAGCCCGATAAGCATATACTTGTCCCGCACCAATATTAGGTACGAATACGTGCCAGTAAAAAAAGGTTTTATTTGTTTGCGGATCTAGTGGGATCGTTCGCGAGGGTTGCGGTGCAAGAGGTCGATCGAATAACAACAGTTCGATCGCTTCTGCGTGTTCGGAAAATATACAAAAGTTCACTCCGTTGGGATAGACTGTAGCCCCCAAGGGAAAACTTTGACCGGCTAATATCATTTTTGTATTTACGATTGCAGGGTGGTGTCAGGGAAGTACCATGGTACGTCGGTACAGAGGTCAATGGTAAGATCGATGATTGTGTTATTCTCGAAGTCAAAATATTTTGCAATAATTCGATATTAGTTACCCCTGACCTCGAACCTCTGACCTCTGAACCCTTTTAATTTACTTGTGCTAAATTAGCTTCTTTAGCTGCCATTGCTAAGATCAGATCGATCGCTCTGTTGGAGTAACCCCATTCGTTATCGTACCAAGCCACGATTTTGAAGAAGTTTGAATTTAATTCTATTCCTGCTGTAGCATCGAAAATACTCGAATGACTGTCGCCGATTATATCCGAAGATACGATCGGATCTTCTGTATAGCCTAAAATACCTTTTAATTCTCCTTCAGCGGCTTGTTTCATTACTTGGCAGATCTCTGCGTAACTGGTGGCTTTTTCGGTACGGAAGGTGAGATCGACTACCGAAACGTTAGGAGTTGGTACTCTAAATGCCATTCCGGTTAATTTGCCTTTTAGTTCTGGCAAGACTAAAGTGACTGCTTTGGCCGCACCTGTAGAGGCTGGAATGATGTTTTGACCGGCACTTCTACCGCCACGAAAGTCTTTTTTGCTCGGCCCGTCTACGGTTGGCTGGGTTGCTGTGGTAGCGTGGACTGTGGTCATCAAACCTTCTAAAAGGCCGAAATTGTCGTTTATTACTTTTGCTACTGGGGCCAAACAGTTGGTGGTACAACTGGCGTTAGAGACGATTTTATCTTCAGCAGGATCGTAATTTTGATGGTTGACACCCATTAACAGCGTGGCAATTTTCTCGGGATCTTTGCTGGGTGCAGAAATTACAACTCTTTTTGCTCCTGCTTCTAGATGTTTGCTCGCTCCTTCGTAAGTAGTAAATATCCCTGTCGATTCTACTACATAATCTACTTCGTATTGCTTCCAGGGCAACTGAGCCGGATCTTTAATCGAGACGCAAGGAATTAATTTTCCGTTGACGATTATTCCTTCTGTTGCTGTTTCTACCGTACCCTTAAAACGTCCGTGGGTGGAGTCGTATTTTAATAAATAGGCGATCGCCTTGGCTGTAACGAGATCGTTAATGCAGACAAATTCTATTTCTGGGTTATTGTATCCGGCTCTAAATACTAATCTGCCAATTCTTCCAAATCCGTTAATCGCTACTTTTATAGTCATATTTTTTTCTCCTATAAATAACAATTAGCAAGTTTAGCCCCTATTTTCCTCTTTCTTTCTTTTTCTAAGCTTTTTCTTATTTAGTTGTATTCTAGATTTCATTTTTTCAATATCTTTAGCTTATCTCCTATATAATTATATTTTTTGTAATTTTTTTTCTTGAAAAATTATATTTTTTTATTTATTTTTACATCCGATTAATTTTTGCTAGAAGTTTCTTCAAAAAGTTTTTAAGTTTTTATTTTCGATCGAGCCGATCGAGCTGGGATAAAGTTTTTATTTTTGAGAGTATTTTCATTAAAATCGCTATTATCTTAGTTGAAGAGCGAACGAATAAGAAACTATCCTAACATGAGAAACCAAATAAAAAATAAAATTAATTCACCAAAATCCGATCGCAAACAAATAATCTTTTACAAATCCGAACCCGATTATAAAAAACCGTTATTAAAAGTTCCGCCAGAAGCAAAAGAAAAAATGATGAAGAGGTTAAATTTTCTTTATGGCGAGACAGCAGCAAAACAATCCTTACCGGAATTAGAAAGAATTCTCAAAGTACATTATGCCCATAAAACTGAAGCAGCGCGATCGGCAGAAAAAGAATTCGATCCGGGCGATCGTTTTACACAAAAAGATATAATATTAATTGCTTACGGAGATATGATGCGAGGAAAAGGAAGTTCTCCCCTCGCTACTTTAGGTCGAATTTTAAGCGATATATCCGGTTTAAAAGAAATAATAAACACCTTACATCTACTGCCATTTTTCCCTTATTCGAGCGATCGGGGTTTTTCTGTAGTCGATTTTAATATCGTAGATCCCAAATTAGGTTCTTGGCAAGATATTGCCGAGCTTGGTAAAAACTTTCAATTAATGTTCGATGCGGTATTTAATCACGTTTCCGCCAAAAGTTTGCCCTTTCAAGAACTTTTAAATGGCAATCCCAATTATAAAGATGTTTTTAATACTTACAATTCTCCAGACGAATTAACTCCCGAACAGCGGAAAATAATCGTCCGTCCTCGTACTTCAGATATTTTAACTAAATTCGATTCAATAAACGGGCCGATCTGGGTGTGGACGACATTTTCTCCAGATCAGATCGATTTAAATTTTAGAAACCCTAAAGTATTGCTCGGAGTAATTGAAACCCTCTTATTATACGTGCGTCGCGGTGCAAATTTAATTCGTCTCGATGCAGTAACTTATTTATGGGACGAACCTGGTACTACTGGGGCTAATTTACAACAAACCCACGAAATTATCAAACTATTCCGAGATATCTTAAACGTAGTTGCTCCGAGAGTGGCTTTAATCACTGAAACTAACGTCCCCCACGAAGAAAATATCTCTTACTTTGGCAACGGCAACGACGAAGCTCAAATGGTCTATAATTTCGCTTTGCCACCTTTAGTACTTTATACATTTTATAAAGAAGATGCCACGGTTTTATCGCAATGGGCGAAAAATCTTCAATATCCATCTTCGACAACTACTTTTTTTAATATGCTCGATACCCACGATGGGGTAGGATTGATGGGAGTAAAAAATATTCTTGCTGCTGAAGAAATAAATTTTATCATTGAAAGGGCGCGAGAACACGGTGCTTTTGTTTCCTATAAAAGTGGAGCAGGAGGCAAAGAAGAGCCTTATGAAATTAATACTACTTGGTTTAGTGCCCTCAATTTAGATAATGGTTATGAAGAACCAGCTTTTCAAATAAAGCGTTTTGTGGCTTCTAGAAGTATTGCTTTAGTTTTGCGAGGCGTGCCAGGAATTTACATTCACGGCTTAATTGGTACTCGTAACGATGTCGAAACCGTTCTCAAAACCAAAACCAAAAGAGATATTAATCGTCAATTTATTCAAGAAGAAGATATATTAGAAGGGTTAAAAGATCGCAAATCTAATCTTGCTCTAATTGCTGCTAAATTAGGAAGACTTTTAGAAATCAGGGTCAGACAAAACGCCTTTCATCCTAACGGCGAACAAAGAATATTAATGCTTGCGCCAGATGTTTTTAGTTTGTTAAGAATTTCTCCCGATTGTTCCGAGCATATTCTTTGTTTAACTAATATTACTTCAAGAAATTGTAATATTAAAATTCCTTTATTTGAGTTGGGAGTTAGCGGAGACTATGGTAAAGAAAATTTAAAAGATCTTCAACCCGTCGATGCTCCTCCTTTTTGCTCTACTCCTCGAGAAAATTATTGGTACGATCTCGTCGGTAAAAGAGGATGGCAAGTTGAAGATGGCAGCTTAGAATTGCATTTACAGCCCTATCAAGTAGTTTGGTTGATACCTTTTATCGAACTAGAAAGAGCGATCGAATCTCATTAAAATAAAATCCCCTTCCCCACCAAGGGGATTTTTTCCGATCTAGGATTGCGATATTATCCCGATAGCGAGAACTTAATATCTTGAAAGGAAAAATTAATATGGGATACGAATTACCAGCACTTCCTTATGACTATACGGCTTTAGAACCATCGATCTCTAAAAATACCTTAGAATTTCATCACGATAAGCATCACGCTGCTTACGTCAAAAAATATAACGATGCGGTAAAAGGAACGGATCTCGATAGCAAGCCAATTGAAGAAGTAATTAAGACTATAGCAGGCAACCCAGAAAAACAAGGCTTATTTAATAATGCCGCTCAAGCTTGGAATCATAGTTTTTATTGGCAATGTATGAAACCAGGTGGTGGTGGCACTCCTAGCGGAGATTTAGCTAAAAAAATTGATGCCGACTTTGGTAGTTTTGAAAAATTCGTTGAAGCTTTTAAAGCTGCTGGTGCGACTCAATTCGGTAGCGGTTGGGCATGGTTAGTCAAAGATGGCGACACCCTCAAAGTTACCAAAACTCTTAATGCTGAAAATCCTCTGACAAGCGGACAAACTCCTTTATTAACTATGGATGTTTGGGAACACGCTTATTATTTAGATTATCAGAATAAAAGACCTGCTTATATCGATGACTTCCTCGGTAAATTAGTTAATTGGGATTTTGTCGGGAAAAACTTTGCTAATGCTTAAAATATAAATTCGATCGGCATGGATAGGATTAAACTTTATCCATGCTTTCCTCAAATATACAAAATTAAAAAATGATTTTAGACCCTCATTATCCAAAAATTATTCTTACTTTTGATTATCACAACTGTGTAGTTAAAATCGAAAGAGACGAATTTGAAGGACGCAATATTTATGCTGCTTGGGTAAACTTCGATCGCGGTTGTGCTGTGGCCGTACCTTATGCTAGTACTTCTTCTGAAGCAGTAAAAAAGGCAAAATATTGGATCGATAATAAATTAGTTTAATTGTTTTAAAGAATGTTTTATACTCAATAAATATGCTGCTTATCTACCCGATCTTCTCACCAAAAGAGTATTTACATTCTTTATTAAACCTAAATATTATCCACCATAAATCGC
>CAYWIH010000011.1:0-26714 GCA_964458305.1 uncultured bacterium
CCATTACCGATGATTTTACTAAGATAGTCGATCGAACTTAGAACATTAGAGAAATTTGAGCGAAGATCCCGTGAATATTATCGACGATCGAAGCTGTTAATTGATGGGAGAAAGGTAAACTATCGATTACCATACCAGTACAAAGCAGCATCATGTAGAAGATCGAATATTTAAATAAAGACTTTGCTAACTGTCGATCGCCAGGAGATTGTTTGAGATCCCATGCTTTACGAAGGAACTTGCATCCTAAATATACAGCGATCGCACCGTAAAGAAAGCCGCAAGAATCTGGCGGACATACTAACAATAAACTAAAAACTACCGTCAGCCAAGTATAAAGCCAAATTTGACTTACTGTATATTCTTCACCTTCGACTACTGGCATCATCGGGACGTTTACTTCAGCATAATCGTCTTGGATCATTAATGCTAAAGCCCAAAAATGGGGTGGAGTCCATAAAAAGATTATCGCAAATAAAATCCACGCAGCCCAGCCTAAATCGCCCGTAACCGCAGCCCAACCTACTAATGGAGGAATCGCACCAGCAGCCCCACCAATGACGATATTTTGGACGCTGTGGCGTTTGAGAATGTGGGTATATACCAGCATATAAAAGACAATGCCGGACATGGCTAAAATAGCACTGAGAAGGTTGACGAAGATAGTTAAAATACTGAAAGATAAAACTGCTAGAACGATCGCAAATATAAGTGCGTGGTGGGTTTTAACTTTACCTGAAGGGATCGGACGCTTGCGAGTCCGTTTCATTTCATAGTCAATATCTTTATCGTAAATACAGTTGAGGGTTTGTGCTGAAGCTGCGGCTAATGTACCTCCTAACAGGGTAATCGCGACTAAGCCAAAATTGACTTGTCCTTTAGAAGCGATCCACATTGCTGCTGCAGTGGTAATAAGTAATAAAGGGATAATGCGGGGTTTGGTTAGTTGGCTGTAGCTTTGAATTACCTCTAAAAAGTTTTCGTGGTGACGAACTAAACTCGTTTCCATGTATTGTTTCCTATTTTATTTTTGATTGTTTGAAAAGTTGGTTTGATGGGAAGGTTGTGAAGATCTCCCCTTCCCGATTTTTTTATTCAGCTTGGGATAAAACTGCGTTTCTGTTACGTAGGGATAAGACAGTAAATGCTACTAAAGTTCCTAGTAATGTCGCGCCGATCGCCTGATGAGTTACCGTTAAAGTTTCTACTTGTAAGTGCAAGCGAAATGTAGCAATACCGAGAACGATCTGTAAAACTACCAAAAATCCCGAAAAATTAGCTAAGTGACGTAATATTGGATTGAGTCCTTTATTTAAATTAGCCATTACTACTAAGGCGATCGTGGCGATCGTCGGGGGAAATACGCCGATAATATGACCGTTCATTACCGCACAAAATTCGTATCCGGCAAAACACTGATGCAATGCCCAACGAGAACCGACTAATCCCCCTAAAATACTTTGTAGGTAGATTAAAATCGCTGCTGTCAAACCGATCCAGGGCAATTTACCTACTTTAGCAGTAGCTTCGTAAGGGAATAAAGCCGTACCGATGACGATTAAAGTGGTAAAAAATAATAATGCCGTGCCTAAATGTGCCGTAACAATATCGAAACGCAACAACTCAGTTACAGTCAATCCTCCCAAAATGCCTTGAAAAACGATTAAAAATAAGGCAAATAAAGCAGCCCAGGGTGTCCATCTCGGTAAATACCGACGATACCAAGCACTCAAGCCAACTAAAGCCATCGTACTGATTCCGATTAAAGCAGCATCGAGGCGATGAAACCACTCGAGGAACACTCGTAAGTTCATTTCCTGGGTCGGTACTAATTTACCGTAGCACAAAGGCCAGTCTGGACAAGCCAATCCTGCATTCATGACTCGCGTCGCGCTTCCTATTGCCATCAATGCTAAAGTTGCGATCGCTATTTTCCAGACTAACCGACGAATCCATTTTTGTCTTTCTGTGGCTATTTCTTGTTTGTCTTTAACAATTTGAGGATAAATAACTGATTCTGCCATCTTATCAAAATCCTTGTAATATAAGTTCATTAAATATGGTGTTCTTACTCTCCTCAAAGTAACATCTGTTTTTGGGGAAGATCGCACTCTATTTACTACTGTAACGCCGCTTTTTTCTAGGGCTTGTCCTTTTATTTATTCTTCCAATTTTTGTTTAAGAAATATTGACTTATCTTAATTTATCTAAATTAAGTTTAGAGTTTTATTTTGTTAATTCCGATATAATTTTAAATATTTTTAAGACAAGTTAAGAAAATCCAAAAATCAAGTAATACTTTTGATAGATACCTTTTGCGCTTGTTTTTGCTAATTAAATTGCTGTAGCGAAAAATAATTTTTGGCGATAAAAATATCTGCAATCCTTGATTCTGAATTTAGATCCTTAATTATCTATAATTGTCGTGCTACTTTAGTAGATCGCGAGAAAGTTTTTAAGATTTTCTTAATAGATTGAGCTAAGAAGCGATCGCAGAAATTATCTCGCTCTATCTTATGAGCTAATTCAAAATTTTGAGAACATTTTTTTTGAAATTTAAACAGAGATTGCGATGCGAAACTAATAGCCGATCGAGAGGTCAAACTAAATTGAAGATTAATTACAAAAATATGGTTAAATAACAATAGTTCTACTAAAGTTGCGATCGCTAAAAATATTTAAGTGGAATTTGAAACCATCTTGACTCGATCGCGTCTAATAATACTAGAACTCAAAAATAACTTGAGGGAGTTTTCGGAGTTTAAAAATCCATAAAACTACTTATAATTTATAGTGGATTAATTACTAAATTTATGCTATGAAAAATTATTGCAGATAGGCAGGCACGAAACAACAACTTTAAACAATCGAAAATTTTTTTCATTTATAAAAAAACGATCGTACAATTATGTCTCAATCAAAATTACTTAAAAATTTAGAATATGGATTAGTAGCTGCTTCGGCAGCAGGACTTGTTTTCGCATTAGAAGGAAAACAATCTTCTTTTTGGGCCATAGCACCCTTAACTGGAACTATGGTAGTAAACGTACTTAATCGGCGTAATGAAGATAAAACTAGTATAAAAGCTGCCCTCGATGAGATAGCCGATATCGAACAAAGAATGTTAAATAAAATACAATGGCTAGAGGATACGGTTAAAGCATTACCACCAGCGATCGAACCAAATCGAATTGAAAAATTAGAAGAAATAACTACCTTAAATCGAGGGACTTTGCTCGAACTAGAAAAACGCTTTTTAGAAACGATATTACCAGAATTAAAAGAAAATATTAACGTCAGCAAAAACAATTTAGAAAAAAATAAAAAAGCGATCGAACAAATCGAAGAAAAGCTAAAAAAAATACCGACTCGAACCGATTTAGAACTACAAACAAAAGATACTTTAAGTATTTTAGAAACAAAGCAAAAAGTAAACGACGAAGATATTGCCGCACTAACGGACAAAATTAACAGTGTTTCTTGGCGCATCGAAGAAATTTATAAATCCGATCGCAAAGTAGATAAATTAAGGGAAGAATTCGAGCGTTTCCTCAAACAAAGAGAAATAGAATCTTTAACAAGCGAATTAGATTCTCCCCTCGGTGCTTATAGTTTTACTTCTGTAGCCAAACAAATAGACAGTCTCAAAGAACAAACAACTGATTCCCAATCGGCAATTCTGCAACTGCAAAAAGTTTTAAAAGATTTCCCTACTCAAGAAGAAATAGAAACGATCAAAAATCAATTACAAGCAATCAAAAAACAAGCAGATCCGATAGATTTCAATTCTGAATCGGATTCTTTAGAAGAAATACAGGCGAAGATAGCCGAGTTAAAAACAGAATTAGATCGTCAAAAATTAAACAAACAACTCGCCGAGGAAAATGGAGAAAATAACGAACGAGCTAATAAAAATATTTTTAGTTGGCTGAGTAATAGATTTTAGGTTTTAAATTTTTCGATAAAGAATAAAGCTTCGATCTCGACTGCGCGATCGGAGTTTTTTATTTTGATAGTAAAGCCCGCCAAAAAAATTGAGGCAAAGCTAACATTCTCCGCCAACGCCAAGGTTCTTGATAAAGTCGATAAAGCCATTCTAAATTATTATTTTTTAACCAGTTAGGTGCTCTTTTTTTTAGTCCCGACCAAATATCAAAACTACCACCAACTCCGATCCAAATTGCTTGAGGACAGATCGATTTATTTTCAGCAATCCAAATCTCTTGACGGGGAACTCCCAAACCTACTAAAATCAATTTTGGTTGTAATTTTTTAATTGTTTCTAACCATCTTTTTTCTTCTTCAAGCTCGAGATAGCCGTGATTGCTAATAATAGATAATAATGGTATTTTTTCTTGCCAAATTTTTGCTGCTGTTTCGCTAACTCCGGGTTTACCCCCATAAAAACAAATCGGAGTAGGTTCGTTAAGTTTGCCTATTTCTCTTAAAATAGATTCTGCTAGTTCGATTCCCGGACAGCGTTGCTGTTTTTGACCTTGTAAAAACAAATATACCGTAATTCCAGCACCATCGGGAATAACTAAATCTGCTTGCCGAATAATCTTAGCAACTGTACTATTTTTCTCCGCTAGCATTGCCATTTCTGCATTGAGAGTAACGATGTGAGTACCTATGTTATTTTGCAAACGTTCGAAGGACCAACTTGTATAATTTTCAAGTAGGTGGACTGGTAGATTGAGGACTAAAAATTTTTGCGGCGCATCCAGCATTACCATTTAATTATTTCGCACTCTCACTAGATCGCTTTTACTTTAGCAGAATCTAAGAACTAGCGATCGCAAATAAATAAAAAATTACTTCCCAACAATTTTAAAATCGCTCGAAAGTAATTTTTTTTGAAAATCGGAGCGGCGGGATTTGAACCCACGACCCCTACTACCCCAAAGTAGTGCGCTACCAAGCTGCGCTACGCCCCGTTAAGTTATTTTTGCTTCAGTTGAGAAGTTTACCTTCTTTAACTGAATTAGAGGTCACTAATATTCTAGTATAGCTTTATTTTTTTTGTAATGCAAGTTAGTACGTTTTCAAATTTTGGCAAGCTACGATCAGATCTTTAATTGCCGATCGCGACCAATAAGCTTCGCAACGCCGATCGCCAGAGAGAATTAAACGCAGACAATAATCGTCGGGAAATCCTTCTACTTCCATCCAGAGTAGTTCGGTTTCTGCTTCGATCGCGATTCTTTCTTCGCTCATTAATTCGGCCGACATTTGCGCCATTGTTTCCGCTAAATTTAGCAACAAACGACAAAAATCATTTAATTCTGCTTCGCTCAACTCGATCGCCCAATTATCGTCTCCCACTAAACCCTGATATTTTGGTGCCGATCGATCCCAACCAATGCGCCAACCCTTGCCAGATTTAATTAAACGCTCCATCGCATTTTCATTTAAAATTTTAATAGATCGGCATCCCCTGGCTGAGGTCGATGCAATCTCGGTCGATCGTTTTCTTGTTCTGTGGATTCTTCAGTTGTTTGCGGGTTCGGCTGGTTTAAAAGTAATTTTGCTCCATCGGGATTATAAATACTAAATACAGTTTCAACTAAAAGATTGCGTTGTTCGACAGTTAAATTATTAATAGCTTGGCGATCGCCTGCTCGGGGATTTTCTGCTAAGGTTTTATAGTCGGGATAGCGAGATTCTAACAAAGGCTCGTTGTAACCTAAATAATCTGCTAAAGTCAATTTCCAATCGAACCTAGAGAGAACAGAACGACCTTTAACATAGATATGGTATCTAATAAAACGTCTTGCCAAAGTTCGATTTCGATCGATCTTTCCCGTATCGCTATTAATATAATCGTTTTCTTTGGGTAAAAAACTCAGACGATCGTAAACTTCTTTTGCTACCTGTTCGGCGCGAAAATCCCTAGCTTCAGCCGAAGTAGAGAACAAAACATGAAAACTACTAGATTCTTTAATAACACTTGCTCCTGAAAACAGTAACAAGGCGATCGTAGTAGTTGCCACGAATTTAAAAATTTGCTTGAAACGATTTACCTGCACCAGAATTCTAATCGCCTATAATTTCGGGTTGAGTTAGTTCGTCGGACATTTCAATGATCGCTCTAATAGCTGGTTTCATCATCGGATCTTCAATATTATCGATATCTTCGTAGCGACGACGCTTAGCCCTGTTAGCCACTTGTACCGTAATTCGATAGCGATTCGAAGCCGCTTTCATTAATTCCTGAGAGCGGTACATAATTTGAACTGAGTCAAAAGTTTTTCTTTTTTGCATGGGGATTCTTATAAAAATCTCAAGATAGCTCTAATAATTGTATTGTAAATTATTCGACCGATAAGTATAGTTTCTAACTCGATTTAACTAGTAGAGATGCAGACAAGGATATACTAGCATTGAGGTTGTAAAAAAATCTTCACAAAAAACTAACATTTTTATTCGACTCTGTTTGGAGGATGAATAAATTGTTAATCAAATCTAAGAGCAAAAATGAACCCAGGAATTGACCTACAAGGAACTTTTATCGAATCCCTACAGGATTTGGGATTAACTCCAGGTTTAGCAAAACTATTATGGATGCCTTTACCGATGGGTTTAATGCTCATCGGTGCTACCGTGGGGGTTTTAGTGGCAGTTTGGCTAGAAAGAAAAATTTCAGCCGCAGTCCAACAAAGAATCGGCCCGGAATATGCAGGGCCTTTAGGGGTGCTGCAACCAGTAGCAGACGGAATCAAGCTAGTCTTTAAAGAAGATGTAATTCCAGCAAAATCCGATCCCTGGTTATTTACCATCGGGCCGGCAATAGTAGTAATTCCAGTCTTTTTATCTTACTTAATCGTACCGTTTGGAGAGAAAATATCCGTAACAGACGTTAATGTAGGTATATTTCTCTGGATTGCTTTATCTTCGATCGCGCCGAT
Source organism: uncultured bacterium (assembly GCA_964458305.1). Taxonomy (GTDB): domain Bacteria; phylum Cyanobacteriota; class Cyanobacteriia; order Cyanobacteriales; family JASJDA01; genus JASJDA01. The sequence goes on from CAYWIH010000011.1 coordinate 6,909, forward strand.
CGGACTGTTAATGTCTGGTTATGCTTCCAATAATAAATACTCACTGTTAGGTGGGTTGCGCGCAGCAGCACAATCGATCAGCTACGAAATTCCTTTAGCTCTAGCGGTGTTAGCAGTCGTGATGATGTCTAACAGTCTCAGCACGATCGATATCGTCGAACAACAATCCGGTTACGGCATTTTAGGCTGGAATATCTGGCGACAACCAGTCGGTTTTATTATTTTCTGGATTGCAGCTTTAGCAGAATGTGAAAGACTTCCGTTTGACCTTCCCGAAGCAGAAGAAGAATTAGTAGCAGGATATCAAACCGAATATGCGGGGATGAAATTTGCTTTATTTTATCTCGGTTCTTACGTGAACTTAGTTCTTTCGGCTTTAGTTTTTGCTGTTTTATATCTAGGTGGTTGGGAGTCCCCCATTCCGATCGAAAGATTGGGTGCTTGGATCGGGGTCAGCGATAATACCCCTTGGTTGCAAGTAATTCAAGCGGCCGTCGGCATTACCATGACTTTGCTTAAAGCTTATTTCCTAGTTTTTACTGCCATTTTATTGCGCTGGACAGTTCCCCGCGTTCGTATCGACCAGCTTTTAAATTTGGGATGGAAATTCATGTTACCAGTCGCTTTAGTTAATCTATTATTAACGGCCGCTCTCAAATTGACATTTCCTTTTGCTTTTGGGGGCTAGTTATCTGAGTTCGAGATAGATTTAAAAATTTCTTGCGAACTCGAGATTGTTGGAGCGATCGATCTTTATTAGACCACGCTCCTTTCTACAAATGCAAACTAATAGCTGAAACACTCAGATCATGTTTAACAAAGTACTCAAGCAAGTTACCGATTACGCTAAAGAAAGCTTCCAAGCTGCTAAATATATCGGTCAAGGCCTTTCTGTGACTTTCGATCACATGCAACGTCGTCCGGTTACAGTTCAGTATCCTTACGAAAAAGTAATCCCTTCGGAACGTTATCGAGGCAGAATTCACTACGAATTCGATAAATGTATTTCTTGTGAAGTTTGCGTCAGAGTCTGCCCGATCAATCTGCCCGTAGTCGATTGGGAATTTGATAAAAAAGCTAAGAAGAAAAAACTAAATCACTACAGCATCGATTTTGGAGTTTGTATATTTTGCGGTAACTGCGTGGAATATTGCCCCACCAATTGCCTCTCGATGACTGAAGAATACGAACTATCTAGTTACGATCGCCACGAACTAAACTACGATAACGTAGCTTTAGGACGTTTGCCTTATAAAGTAACTCAAGATCCGATGGTTACTCCGATGCGAGAATTGGCTTATCTGCCTAAAGGCGTTTTAGATCCTCACGATCTTCCCGCTGGAGCGGAAAGAGCTGGCAGACATCCCGAAGATATTGCAGAAGAATTAAGAGCTGCCAAAGAAAAATCGGAAGAAGAAAATAAAGTTAACCAATAAAATTTATGATTGTCTAGAAACTGGATCGGATCTTCCGGTTTCTAGCTAAATTTTTTTTGGCTGGTAATGGTTAAATATTCTTAGGAGGAAAACGGTGGATATAGCTCAAGGTGTTCAATCGGTTTCGTTTGTAATTTTGTCGGCAACAATGCTCTTGTCGGCTTTAGGAGTGGTATTGCTCTCGAATATCGTTTATTCAGCTTTCTTGCTGGGTGGGGTTTTTACGAGCATGGCCGGAATTTATCTCTTGCTCAATGCTGATTTTGTTGCCGCAGCACAAGTTTTAATTTACGTTGGTGCGATCAACGTTTTGATTTTATTCGCGATCATGTTGGTTAACAAGCGCGAAGATTTTGCCAACCTCCCCAGACGCTGGTTTCGTCGCATTTCTACGGCTGTTGTTTGTGCCGGTTTGTTCCTTTTGTTAGGAACTATGGTTGTCATCACTCCTTGGTCGATTCAACCCGCTTCTACCGTAGTCGTAAGCGATACTACTGTAGCGATCGGTAAGCATCTATTTAGCGATTTTCTCTTGCCTTTCGAACTTGCTTCGGTATTGTTATTGATGGCTATGGTTGGAGCAATTATTCTAGCCCGTCGCGATTTGATTCCCGAACAAATTCAAGAGCGCGAAACTGCTTTGACTTTGCCAGAAAGACCTCGCGAAGTAGAAGCGATCGAAGCTGGTACTGGCAAGTAACTCATCAATTATCCATTTCACTACTGACAAGCCTAAAATAGGATTCATGGAAATACAACTTCAATATTGTTTATTAATAGCTGCTGCTCTTTTTTGTATTGGTATTTACGGTTTAATTACCAGCCGCAATGCAGTTCGAGTATTAATGTCGATCGAATTACTCTTAAATGCAGTCAATCTCAATTTAATGGGATTTTCTAATTTCTTAGATGGTGATGAAATTAAAGGTCAAGTCTTTACTGTGTTCGTTTTGACTGTTGCCGCAGCAGAAGCAGCAGTCGGTTTGGCGATCGTTCTGGCGATCTATCGCAACCGCGACACCGTCGATATGGAACAGTTTAATCTCTTAAAATGGTAACCTAAAACACCAATTACTCGATTTTAAGATATTTCAGGCGGGAGCAAACTATGCGACCCGCTTATTTATTTTGAGCTTATTGAGAATTTTTCTCTTTTATGATATGGTAAAAACATTAATTATTCGATCGTGTCAATAAAATAAGAATTAAGACGCAAAAAAATAGCCGATGTCCAAGTCTAAACACGAAATTTCAGAATTTATTTTTGTCGGGCAATTATCGGATTGCATTATCTCAAAAAAAGCCAGAATAAAATATTTTAAAATTGCTAATGGTGAAGAAAAAAATTGGATTAAGCTATCAAAAAAAAACCGCAACAGTTTAGAAAAAAAAGTAATACTCGGGTCTTGGTTAAAGGTAAAGGGACAAAGAAAGATTTGTCTGGAAACTGGAATAATTGAATTTAAAGCAGATACAATCGAACTGACAACGACAAAAAAATGCAACTCAAAATGCGATCGATGTGATTTTAAACGTCTGGTTTATTCGGGAGCAAAAAAAGAGGAATTTTGTTCTAATTTAGAAGCAGGATTGTACGAACATTTTCGGATTAGGGGAAATTTTAGGTTTAAAAAAAGGCGAGGATGAAGAGATTAAATTCGCTCGATTTCTTTAGCAAACCAATTGGCTGCGGTGCTATTCGTTCCTGTTTCTAACTGTTTTAAAGTAGCCGACAATAAAGTAATGGGCAAACCTTTTAATGCTTCAGAATAGGCAGTTTGCTGATATTGACCGTCGGGTTTTAAAATAAAAGCGATCGCTCTTTTTCCTTGAATATCTATTACCCAATATTCAGGTATTTTTAACTCAGCATAAAGTCTTTTTTTCTCATCTAAATCCGTTGCTAAAGTCGTATCTGCTACTTCTCCAACTAAATCGGGAACTCGCCAATTATCAAGATTTATTCGTCTAGATTTCCCTTCTTCCCAAGTAGGATAATTTTCACCAATATATAAAACTAAATCGGGAGATGCACCTTGTGTTTCTGGTTTTTCAATGACACATCCTCCCATATCTTGAAAAGTTTCCTCTGACTTATTAGCAAACCAAAGCCAAAATATCATTGCAAATAGTCGAGTAAATATAGAATGATTAATTCCTTCGTTTCCCATATGTACGAATAAATCTCCATTGTTATAGAATACTCTGACTTCGCCAATATTTGGATCTTCACAATACATCAGATATTCTTCCCAAGTCGCTTTTTGCCATTGGGGGATATTATTAGATTGAGTATTTGTAATTATTTTTGGAATATTCATATTTTTGTTTGTCGATCGAAATGGATTAAAATACCCATCTAGTACTTGTATAGCTATACAAATCGCTATACGTGTTTAGATACGTATTGAGAATACGTATTTAGATACGTATCAATATACAGTTAGTATATTGATAGGGACAGAGACAATTCTCAACTACCATCGTCAAAGTAGTTAATTAGAAAAATAAATTTAAACCCAATCGATGGATATATTGAAAGAATTTAAACCAGTAGCGGCGATCGCGACTACTCCCGAAGCAGCCAAAACCCTACAACCTTTATCTCAAAATATTGGTGCAACTCTTTGGTTACCAAAATCTTTAGAAAATACAGAAAATAGCCAAACCTACGCAACGGATCTCAAAACGCATATTGCAAATATTTGGCAAGAAAATAAGGCTTTTATTTTTTGTTTGGCGACCGGTGCAGTTGTGAGATTGATTTCCCCTTTATTAACGGATAAAAAAAACGACCCGGCTGTAATAGTAATCGATCGAGAAGGTAAGTTTGTAATTAGTTTGTGTGGCGGTCATATTGGCGGGGGCGATCGCTTGACAAAAACAGTTGCTAATTTAATAGATGCAACACCGATTGTAACGGGAGTTGCCAATAGTTTTGATTTACCAGGAATAGATATTTTAGGTTTACCTTGGGGATGGAAAAGAGGTAAAGGGGATTGGAATGGAGTAGCTGCGGCAATTTCAAAATTAGAAAATGTTCGAGTAATTCAAGAAATTGGCTCAACTTTGTGGCAAGAAAATTTACCAGCAAAGCATCCTTTTATTTTTGGATTTCCAGAAAGTAATGAAAGTTCTATCGTGCCAAAAGCTAGAGTTTGGATTAGTTTTACGAAAAGACAATTTTCCGATAATTCAGAAATAGCTAAAGTACAATGGCATCCGCGAGTTTTGTGGGTGGGTATTGGCTGTGAAAGAGGGACTTCAAAACAGTTAATTGAAAAAGCAATTAAAACTATTTTCGATCGCAATCATTTGGCAACAGAAGCGATCGCAGCGATAACGACGATCGATCTTAAAGCCGACGAAACAGGTATTTTAGAATTGTGCCGAGATTGGAATTTACCCTTAATTACTTTTACTGCCGCAGAATTAGCTAAAATTGACGTTCCAACACCTTCAAAAATTGTATTTGAGGAGGTAGGGACTTCTAGCGTAGCTGAAGCAGCAGCAATTTTAGCCGCCAAAAGCTCTTTAATCGTCCGCAAACAGATTTTTAAGCTAGAAGGTGAAAAAGGGGCTGTAACCGTAGCGATCGCCCCAGCTCAAAGAGAATATATCGATCGTGAGGGTTGTTTGTATTTAGTCGGGATCGGGCCGGGAAATTTAGATCTGGTTACTCCGGCCGCAAAAGCTGCAATAATAAATGCAGATGCTATAGTTGGCTATTCTCTTTATTTGGATCTCGTTTCTGCTTTATTTCGTCCCGGGCAAATTATTCAATCTTCAAATATTACTGAAGAAAGAAATAGAGCGCAAAGAGCGATAGAATTGGCAAAATGGGGTTTAACTGTGGCTGTAGTTTCTTCTGGAGATTGCGGTATTTACGGAATGGCAGGATTGGTATTAGAAGAGCTGCAATTGCAAAATTGGGACGGAAATAGCCCTAAAGTAGAAATTTTCCCCGGTATTACGGCAATGGTAGCAGCAGCTTCGCGAGTCGGCACTCCTTTAATGCACGATTTTTGTGCTATTAGTTTGAGCGATCTTTTAACTCCATGGCAAGTTATTGAAAAACGTTTGCAAGCAGCAGCGAGCGGAGATTTTGTAACTAGTTTGTATAATCCTCGCAGTATCAAACGTACCGAACAAATAAAAAGAGCGATCGAGATATTCTTAAAATACCGCGATCGTCATACTCCCGTCGCGATCGTCCGATCGGTTTATCGTAAAGAAGAAAAAATTTATCTAACAACCCTCGAGGAGATACTTAACCAACCCATTGATATGTTATCTACCGTAATTATTGGTAACAGCAATACTCGTAATTATGCTAACTTGATGATTACGCCGCGAGGATATTTAAATATTGATAGCGAGTAGATCTTATTTATCGTTGTTGAAAATGCTATTTAAAAAGCCAGAAACCAGGGAAAGAAAAACCGATCCAAATAAAGCATCGAGAAAACCATTCACCTGAAATCCTGGAGTAAAATAGGCAACTAGAGAAAAAGAGATCGCATTTACTATAAACAGGAATAAACCCAAACTTAAGATAGTTAGGGGTAGTGTAAATAAAACCAAGATCGGTTTGACGATCGCGTTAATTAAGCCTAGAACTATAGCAGCAATAATAGCAACATTAACTGTTGCTATTGTAATTCCAGGAAAAAATTCAGCCGTGATTAATAGTGAGATTGATGTTACAATCCAGGTTATAAAAAATTGTGGCATAGCTTATCGATCTAGTTCTTATCGATCTAGATTTTAACAGTTAGGAACGTATCCTGGTACGTTCGTAGAGTCAGAAGATTTTTGGTGATAATTGGATTACAAAAATAAGTTATCGAGCGATCGCTCTATCTAGTTACAATTTAACAGCTAATTAATTAGAATGATATTTTTGTAAAGATAATAGATCGAAATCTAACTTCTCAAAATCTATAATTAAATTCGAATAAAAATTTTCTAACGATACAAGATCTGTTTCTTTTCGATCGATATCGTTGTAAAAATCTTGAAAAGGTTTTTCTAAGCGATCGTAGATAACTTCTAACTTTTTATTTAATTCTTGCTTCAGCTCAGCTTCTAAACAGAGTTTATTTTCTTGAAAATTTTGCTTAAATTTGCTGACAATTTTTTGTTTTTTCCAAGTCAATCCACTCAAAAATAATATCATACCCAATCCTGCTAATATAAATTCAAATCCGATCGAAATCGATCTTTGAGATATGAATTCAATCACTTTGAGAAGGATTAGTATGAAGCCAAAACTCACCCCTACTTTTGCAAGTCTCCCACCATTTTCTCCAGCTTTTATTAAAGATTCAAATAATTCTTGATTTTTTACAATAATATTTTTTTGAGAGTCAATTTTTCGCAGTAATTCCTTTGTTCCCTCTAGATCGTTCCCGACAATCTTTTTATTTTTCAAGCTTTCCAACGAAACCGTTGCCAACTCCTCAGTTAAACTTTTGCGAAACTGCCCAATACTATCGTTAATATTTTTCCCTCTTTCTTTAATAATTCGTTCGAGTTCTATTTGCCAATAATTTTGGTATTCATTAGTAAAATTATTTAAATATTTTTTGAAATTAAGAGAAAAAACTTTTTGAGTAATAGGTAGCAATGAAAGCTCGTCACCTAACTTTTTCTCGAACAAAATATGAATTTGACTGTACTCTTGTAATATATAATCGATCGCTAAATTTAGTTCTTCTTGAGAGCGATTTTTTCCATTGTCAAATCTTTGCTTAATAAGGTTGATAGCAGCTCGCTCTAACTCCAAAATAGCCCTATTTTCTTTGATTTCTTTGGACATATCTTTGATAATTATCTTTGTTTTTAAAGTAGCATTATTGAGTTTTATTCTATAAATTTGGCTGGTTTTAATATTTTCTTTAATAAACTCTCTTAGTCTCTCAAAACCACTCCGATCTAATTCATTATTTAATTCTAATAAAGCTGAAGTAGCAAATAAGTAAGGTTTATTTACTCCTTTATTTTTTGCTATTTCTTTTACTTCAGAAATAGCTTCTTTTAATTGTTCTTGAGAAAGTAGATCGGATTGCTGGATGATAAATATTATTTTACTGTGCCATTCTTTTTTAATAAAATTCAAAAAATCCCAAGTACTTTGGCAAAACAAAGCCTTAGAAAGTAAAACAAAAAATACCAGATCGCTATTAGGAATAAATTTTTCTGTCAGTACCTGATGATTGTTAATAATTGAATTAGTTCCAGGGGTATCAACAATACAAATGTCTTTTAATATTTCTATTGGTTTACCTATTTCAATTAATTCTCGATCGATCTCTTGTTTAAATTCTTGCTCTGCATAATAAATTTCTTGAATTCGATCGGTGCATGGTTTGAGATCTGTTTGACAGACATCAGCTTCTATTAAAGCATTAATAAAACTACTTTTGCCAGATTTTACCTCACCTACCACCATAATCATAAATGGTTTTTCAATACTATTTATCAGGTTATTTAGAGTGTCGATCGCTTGAATATCTTTTTTTTTCTTTGCCGTTTTAAGAATTCTGACAAGCAATTTTTCTAAAGACTTTTTATAATTTTCTAAATCTGAATCGAGAGCAAATAATCTATTACCATTACCCATAACTTTTTCTTAACTAATAAATAATTACTCTTGTTGTCTATTAGATAACATTTAAGACATTTTAAATTACCATTTTTGCCTTAAATAGTTTCGCCTATCGGACAATATACCATTTTCTTTTAAATAATACAGTTACGAAGATACTTCTTCTCTAATAAAATTTTTACTTATTGTATTCCCTATAGCTACCTAATTCGTTTAAAATAAATTCATCAAAATCTTATATTAATTACTTATTTATTTATCGTTACTTTACCAACAATCATTTAAGTATTTATTACGATATAACCATTGTTATCTGACAATCATCTTTACAAGGATAAGAAGTATGACACAAGAAAAAACGACAGTTTTATCCATTTTAATGATGCGTTTTGGTGTCGATCCATACCGTGCTATTTCTTTAACTCAAGAATGGTTTAAAAGGCATCCAAATAAAACATGGCTCGATTTAAAATTACGTTTAATTGATGGAGATGTAATTCTCAAATACAATAAACTCCACGATATCGATACAATAGAAATCCAAGCTTTAGTACAGAAAATGCGAGGTAAATTTGGATTAGAAATTAAAGATCGTTGGTTTCATTTAAAACTGTATCGCAAATGTTTTACTGGCGATAATGCTGTTGCGTGGCTGATGAAACACAAAAATATTACTAAAGATGAAGCTATTCAATTAGGTAAAATATTAGTCAAACACAAAATTATTCATCACGTGCATGACGAACATAATTTTAAGAACGGCTTTTTATTTTATCGTTTCTATCAAGATGAGTTTACTCCTCAGCCTAAATTAACTCCATCTCGTAATAGTTTTTTTACTCTTAAATTTAATTTTTTTAAATAATCTTTAATACAGCGATCGTGTCCTTGCTGGGACACAATTTTATTGACAAATATACTATTATTAAAGTACCGTAAGAACTACGGTACTTAATATTATCGAACAAATTTTAAGTTAATAGGTTTTAAGCAACTAACTTATTTTTGGGTTTAAATATTTGATTTAACTTAGGTAAAACTATTTCAATTAGAAATAATCCCCACATCAATGCTATTAAATAAGCTACGATAACATCGCTCGGCCAATGCGCTCCTAACGTAATTCTTGCCGAACCACCAACTATCAACATTAAACTACAAACGCCAACAATAGCCATTCTTACTTGCTGCGATCGCTCGCGATTTAGTAATGCTAATATCAAAATAAAACCTACTGTCGAAGCATAAATTAAACCAAAGGTTGATGGCATAGAAAAACCACTTGGCGAACCGACTACATTAATTAAATCGGCATCTGGTCGCGGACGAGCAATTAAACCTTTGAGAACAAAATCTCCAGCTATAAAAGAACATCCAAAACTTACCATTGATAAAAGCGAAGCTGTCCATCCACTCAAAAACCAAGCCAGTGCTACAGTTATTGCTAATAAAATTAACCTCAAAGGCATTTTGGCTGTTGCAGTAACCCAGTTTGCCCATCCTTCACTGTTTGGGGTAAGAAATTGTATGGTTTGAGTTATTGCAATATCTCCGGGAAAGTAATTAATTTGAGAACTTGCTGCCAAAACTACGAAAATAAAACTTAAACTAGCAATCCACAAAAATTTATTTTTATACATTTTTTTCTCTTTTCAAACTTTACTTTGTTAAATTCAATAAAATCTTTAATTATTACAATTTAGCGATTAAATTTCTCGCCTACTCCAGTTAAAATCGTTGCTCCTACTACTGCAGCAAATACAAATATTCCGATCGCTTTACCGTAATCTTTGTTAGTTGTTTTTTGATTTTCAACACCACTTGCCACAATTAAATCTTGTGAATTATTCTCTGCAGATTTTGATGTTTCTTCAGCGTGAAGTGAGGAGGCACTTAATAATATGCCAATAGCTAATAGATTTGCTATCCCTATTTTTGTTAGTAATTTCATTGTCAGAATAATCTCGGAAAATTTATCTTTAATCAAGATAACCGTTTTTAATTTCTATGTCAGTTTTTTCCAGGAGAATTTACAATTATTTTAATTACTAACTGTTGGATTAATACTTACTTTATAAAAATGCTAAAAATTAGTTTAAAATACTTAAGTATATTTCTTTAAATTCCCAGTTTTAAATAACATTAAAACCCGCTCTAAGTTAAAAACTCTTACGATATTTGGACTAACAAAATTCTATTAGTTAGATAGATTTATAACCTTTTCAATTGCTTAACTTATGGCAACAAAGATTGTCAAGCAAAAACTACAGTGCGATTATCGTAAACTAAAACGCGATTTTGTAAGTGCGATCGAACCGCTCTAGCTAATACCATCCTCTCCAAATCTTTCCCTTTACGAATCAAATCTTTGGCATTATCTCGATGGCTAACTCTAACTACATCTTGCTCGATTATCGGCCCTTCATCTAAATCTGCAGTTACGTAATGGGCCGTCGCACCAATAATTTTAACGCCGCGATCGAAGGCTCTTTGATAGGGATTTGCACCTGGAAAAGCAGGTAAAAATGAATGGTGAATGTTAATAATTTTCCCAAAGCGATCGACAAATTCAGGGCTGAGAATTTGCATATATTTTGCTAAAACCACTAAATCTATTTGATATTTTTCTAGCAATTCTAGTTGTGTTGCTTCTGCTTCTGCTTTCGTTTCTTTCGTAATTGGAACGTGATGAAAATCGATTTTAAATTGTTCGGCTATTGCTTGTAATTTGGTATGATTGCTAATAATTAAAGGAATTTCTGCCCTAATTTCTTTTGCTTGTTGTCGCCATAACAGATCTAACAAACAATGATCTTGTTTGCTCACCCAAATAGCAATTTTTGGCACTGTATCGGAAAAGTGTAATTGCCATTGAGCATCGATCGGTCTGGCGATCGCGCTGAATGCTGGAGCGATTACTTCTCGAGCTAAATTAAAGCCTTCTAATTGCCATTCTACCCGAGTTAAAAATAGATTAGCACTAAAATCTGTGTGCTGATCGGCATGAATTATGTTACCGCCATTACTGTAGATAAAGTTAGCTATTTTCGCTACTAAACCTTGGCGATCGGGACAGGATATTAATAAAGTTGCTGTTACTCCAGTCATTAGCAATTAGGGATATTTTATTATCGATTTACTATATTTATTAGTTTTCGATCGGAAATTTTATTATCCCACCTCAGCAAAAATATTGGAGAAATCTTAGCTTATTTTAATTGTTATGATTCTAACTCAAACAATCAATAAAAAAACAAGTCTCAAATAATGCTTAAAATATTCGTTAATCAACTTTAAAAATTTTAAGATTTTGCTTGTTTTTCTGGAAATAATTCTAATAAGCCAACCGTACCGACAAAAAAGACGTAAATAGCATATTTAATTTTATTTTCTGTATAAAATACTGAGATAATTGCTTCGATCGCATGGGATATCAGCATGATGCGTTCTAAGGTAACAATTACAGTAAAATTGTTTGCTATCTGACCGTTGGTAATAATGTTACTAATTTCGAGAAGGATCGCGATCGAAGTTAAGATTATAGCAATAACTTTAATTGGCTGAGAATATTTTTTATTTATAGGTTCTAATTTCATAATTTCAATATTTTTGGTAGATTTTTTAATTTTATATGCGATCGCGACAAAAGCTAGGGATAATTTTTTCAATCTTCCCCAGCTCGTATTTTAAAAATTTGCAACTAACCTTTCCAAGTAACAATTTCTAGGGGAAGTTGTTTTAATTCTTGGATATTAGCTTTACCTCCGCGCAACCAGAGATCGATTTCTGGAGGAATTTTAACCCGATCGAGCTGTTTTGTTAATTGTTTGCCTTCAATGGTTTCTTTTTCTAACAAAATTTCGGCTGTTTCGACTAGTAAAGCACGATTTTGGTTTAAAATGTCCGCAGCCAGAGTATGGGCCCCATCGACGATCGCTTTAACTTCGCTATCAATTTCTTCAGCAATTTTCGGGCTAATTTGACGGCGAGGATTAATCGCCCCATCTAAAAATTGGGATTGAATTTTTTCAAAAGCAATTGCACCGAGTCGATCGCTCATACCGTAAATACTGACAAAACGATCGGCTAGATCGGTAGCTTTTTGAATGTCGTCGCTAGCTCCAGTAGATACTATACCAAAGATTAATTCTTCTGCGGCTCTACCTCCCAAAAGTGTGGCGATGCGGCCGCGAATTTCGTTTTCTAACATTAAAAAGCGATCCTCTTCGGGCAATTGTAGGGTATAGCCTAAAGCACCCATACCTCGAGGGACGATCGAGATTTTTTCAACTTTTCCCGCACCTGGCATTATCGCGGCGACAATAGCGTGGCCGACTTCGTGATAGGCGACGGTTTTTTTCTCAATTTCGTTGAGGACGCGAGATTTTTTCTCCAAGCCAGTTAATAAGCGTTCGATCGCTTCGTTAAAATCTTCTGCAGTTACGGCATCGCGATCGTTTCTTGCCGCTAATAAGGCAGCTTCGTTAACTAGGTTAGCTAAATCTGCCCCAGCAAAGCCGGGAGTGCGAGCGGCTATTTTTGCTAAATCGATATTTTCGCTGAGTTTGATGTTGCGGGCGTGTACTTCTAATATTGCCAGCCTGCCAATTTTATCGGGGCGATCGACCAGTACTTGCCGATCGAACCTACCGGGGCGTAAAAGTGCCGGATCGAGTACTTCTGGGCGGTTAGTAGCAGCTAGTAAAATAACTCCAGTATTGGGATCGAAACCGTCCATTTCTGCCAATAATTGGTTGAGAGTTTGCTCTCTCTCGTCGTTGCTGCCAGTCATGCTACCGATATTAACGCGAGATTTACCTAAAGCATCTAATTCGTCGATAAAAACGATACAAGGGGCTTGTTGTTTGGCATTTTCAAATAAATCTCTGACTCGCGACGCGCCGATACCGACGAATAATTCGATAAATTCCGAGGCGGAAATACTGAAAAATGGCACTCCTGCTTCTCCGGCGATCGCCCTGGCTAGTAGGGTTTTGCCCGTTCCCGGCGGGCCGACGAGTAGTATGCCTTTGGGAATTTTTGCACCTAAACGGGTATATTTGCTGGTATTTTTGAGAAAATCGACTATTTCTTGCAGTTCGGTTTTGGCTTCGTCTACCCCAGCGACATCTTCGAAAGTGACTCCAGTAGTGCCTTGAGAGTAAATTCTGGCTTTGCTTTTGCCGATGCTGAATACTGCGCCCCCGCCTTCGTTAGAGCGACTTAAGAACCAACCAGCGACGATCCAAATTAAAAAGACGATAAAAATCCAGTTAACAAAATTCCCGATCCAGTTGCTAGAAGGTATTGCCGAATATTCTATATCTTGTTGGCGCAATAGTTTTGGTAATTCTGTATCTGTTGCGATCGGGATTGTAATAAATTCTTTTTTGGGTTCGGATTTGAGAGAATAATAAATGCGATCGCTGCCTACTCTGGCTTTGCTTACTTGTCCTGTTTCTACTCGTTCGATAAATTGACTGTATGGTTGTTGTCGCTCGTCGTAGTTGCTAGTTCCCCATAAAAGTACGTTGAGAAATAACAGCCACGATAAGACAATAATTAAACTGCTTTTTATATTGTCCGACTCTGGAGATTTGCCTCGATCTTTGTCAGTTTTTATAGGCATTTATTTAACTCCTCAGTTCGATTTTAATATTTCTTAAATTTGAGGGATTATTTGGCTTTATTTTCGTAGTTTTTTTGTTTTACCATGTTTTTCTCCTCTTTATTCGAGCGGAGATTTGAGATTTTTCTTTTATTTTATCATTTCGCTCGGCTCGAAATTATTATTAATATATATATTTAATATTATGGCGGGTAAATTAGAGGTTTATAATCTAAAATAGAGTCTTTTTTTCCTGATTTTGCAATTTTTGCGATTCAAGAATAGTTTTTAATTGTAATTGCGGTACTTTTTTTATACTAAAAAAATAGATTGAGATTTGAAGAGCGAGAACGTTCTTTTTTGTGTTATTTTTGATAGCAAGAATTATTTTTAATCGTAATTGCAGTTATTTTTGACGGTTATTTTTTTGATAATTGAAAAAACTTTGTATTTCTTCGGACGATTGCAGAGACATTCCAGATAAAGCATAAAACATACTCAAAATAATTAATAATATTCCCAATATACGATTTTCTGCTAATACAAAAGAAGCAAAAAGAGTTCCTCCTACTCCAGCAACAAGCAAGAGAATGCAGGTAATCCACCTAGCCCAGACATATCCTTTAAAAGTAAAAAATACTAAAATTACTGTTAAAGTAAATCTAATTAATTCGGTTATACCTATGGTTTGCGGTAAAAATACAATACGCAATGCTACGTTAAGCACCGCAGGCACTGCTATTGCACTTAAAATAACTAATAGATAAGTTCTTCCTTGCTTAGCTAGAGACTCCATATAATATTTTCTTAAACTTAACTTAATTATTATATGTCGATTCCCGCGCCATTTTTACTAAAATCAGCCACAGTTTGCTCCGATAATTCATGAGTCGTCATTTGCTCTAAAATATTTAAAGGAACGGTAATATGGCTAGCTCCTGCCATAAATGCGGCCGCCGCTTCTTGAGGAGATTTGAGAGAAGCTGCTAAAATCTCAGTATTGCTACCCTTTAAAACAGCAGACATATCTCGCACTAAAGCCAAACCATCCCCTAAAAGACGAGTAGCACGATTGACATAGGCGATCGCATATTTAGCCCCTGCTTCCCTAGATATAGCCGCTTGTGACGCGCTGTAAATTGCCGTTACCGCACAAGGAATATCGGGAGACAATTGAGCCACTGCAGTAAATCCTATTTTAGTCGCCGGAACTTTCAAAACAGTTTTTTCGCCAATAATTTCAAAAGCTTTGCGGCCTTCGGCGATCGCACTGTCGAGATCTTTAGCAGTAAGTTGATAGTATAATTCCCCAGGACAAATAGCTGCTAATTTTTTTAAAGTCTCTGTGGGGCTTAAATCGCTTTTAGCCAGCAAAGTAGGATTGGTAGTAATACCTTTAACCCAACCCAAATTTATAGCGGCGATCGCTTCATCAATGACAGCAGAATCGAGATAAATCATAATATACTCGTGAAAACTAATAACAGTCTTATCATCGTTCGCGAAAAAATCAGCTAAAATCCAATTTAAAATTGCTAAAAAATGAAGTCATGAGCGATTCTATTCTCCAGATAAAAGATCTAAAAGTTCAATTCCTCACCGAAGATCGACCGATAACAGCAGTAGAAAAGATCGATTTCGATCTCAAACGCGGACAAACCCTGGGAATTGTGGGAGAATCGGGAAGCGGGAAATCAATTACCTCATTAGCAATTATGGGTTTGATACCCTCTCCGGGTATAGTAAGTCAAGGAGAAATTTGGTTTAAAGAAGAAGCCAAAGAAAAAGAAGCGATCGACCTAATAAAGCTTCCCCCGCGACAAAAAAGACGCTATCGCGGCAATAAAATCGGGATGATTTTTCAAGAACCGATGAGCGCGCTCAATCCAGTTTACAATATTGGCTTTCAATTAACAGAGGCTATTTTACTCCATCAAAAAGTTAGCAAACAACAAGCCAAAAATCAGGCGATCGATCTGTTGCAAGAAGTCAAACTCTTACCTAGCAACGAAGAATTTGAAGCACAATATCTCCGCGAAAAAGAAAAACACAAAAACCTCAAAATTACCAGCAAACAATATATTCAGCAAGAAAAAGAAGCAATTTTAAAAAGATATCCCCATCAGCTATCTGGAGGACAATTACAAAGAGTTACGATCGCGATGGCAATTTCTTGCAACCCCAAAATTTTAATTGCAGACGAACCGACAACTGCTTTAGATGTTACCGTACAAGCAACTATCCTCGAATTATTACAAAATTTATGTCGCGATCGCGGGATGTCGATGCTGTTTATTACCCACGATCTCAGTGTAATTGCTAATATTGCCGATCGGATTGTGGTGATGCGTCGCGGAAAAGTAGTCGAAATTGACGCAAAAAATAAAATCTTATTTCAAGCCCAACATCCCTATACTAAAGGTTTATTAGCTTGTCGTCCCCCGATCGAAAACAGATTAGAAACTTTACTGACTGTCTCCGATTATATGGAAGAGATCCCAGACCAAGCAACCAAAGAATTAAAAATTATCCCCAAACATCCTTCTCCCCCAAAACCGATCGCACCCGAAACAGATAAAGAAAGATTATCCCAACTGCTCAATTTACCACCTGTATTAAAAGTTGAAAACCTTTCGGTTGCTTTTCCTAAAAAAGATGTTTTTGGGAGAACTAAAGAATATTTTATGGCAGTTAATAATATTTCTTTTGACGTTCGTCCCGGAGAAACTTTAGGATTGGTTGGAGAGTCTGGTTGTGGTAAGTCTACTTTAGCTCGGGCGATTATGCGTTTGTTGCCCGTATATGGCGGTAAAATTATTTTTGATGGCAAAGATATTACTAAAATTGAAGGTCAAAATCTCAGAAAATTACGTCAAGACAAACAGATCGTTTTCCAAAATCCTTACAACTCTCTCAATCCTCGCATGAGCGTTGGTGCTGCGATCGCCGAACCTTTAACCATCCATCAAAAAAACAGCGATCGCCAAACCAAAATCAAAAGAGTTAAAGATTTACTAGATCGAGTCGGTTTGAATCCAGATTGGATTTCTCGCTATCCTCACGAACTATCTGGAGGTCAACGTCAAAGAGTTTGTATCGCTCGCGCTTTAGCCCTCAATCCTAAGTTTATCATCTGTGACGAGTCCGTATCCGCTTTAGACGTATCCGTACAAGCTCAAGTATTGAATCTATTACAGGAATTACAAAAAGAGTTTAACCTCACTTACATCTTTATTTCTCACGATTTGAGCGTAGTTAATTTTATGAGCGATCGGATTATGGTGATGAATCGCGGTAAAATCGAGGAAATCGGCCCGGCTCGAGAGATTTTAGAAAATCCCCAACGAGAATACACTCGTCAATTGATCGATTCCGTTCCCAAATTTCCCGAACCCGAACCTCAAGAATACGAAGAAATTAATTAACTCAAACGAGCCGTATATTCGAGGAGCAATCGTTGATTTTGTAAAGAATGGGGCTGTATTTCTAAAGCCTTTCTAAAAGCCGCGATCGCCTCGATATATTCTTTAAGTTTGCCGTGAGATAAACCCAAACCGTGCCAGGCCCCAAAATGAATCGGATTTAATTTAACTACTTGCTGACAATCTTTTTTGGCTTTTCGATATTCTTTTTTTACGTAATAAACGATCGCCCTTCTATTCCAAGCTTCAGCAAAATCAGGCTGTTGTTCGATCGTTTCTGTCAGCAATTCTTCGGCTTTTTCTAATTGTCCTAATTCTATATATTTTCCGGCATTAATTAAAATTCTTAAGCCCATTTCTCCTTTTTGCTCGAACCAACTTTGCCACAATTTTGTCGTTGCTACTTTACGAATTTCTTCACTAGGATCTTTTAAATCTTGTAAAAGTTTTTCTACGTTTAATTTATCCATCATTTTTTTAAAAATTGATAATAACCAAAAAATTAACCCCAATTCTCAAAAATAGCTAGATCTATAGCTATTTATTCCCTCTGAAGAGAAGTCACTAAAAACCCTCTAATTTCAGGCTTTTGAGAAAGTATAACCTAAAGATAGATGTTTTTCTTCTCTGCGATCGGGTACGATCTAATTAATCCGCAGCGATCGCACTAAATATTTTTTAGCCTATTTCTGAAAAAATAAGCTCCAAATAAAGTAAAAATCAATTATTCAAAGAATCGTTAACTACTCTTGCTAAAATTATCAAAAAAAAATCTAATATATTTTGCCCTAATTTTTAAATAGAGAAAAATCTTAGGGCTGCGACAATTTTTTAATTAGAGTTTTCTTCTGTGTTGCCTGTGGCAACATTATTATTGTCATCGGTACTTGGCTTATTGCCCAGTGTAGGCCGTTCTTGAGCTTTAGACCAAGCGATCGAACCGATGATTAAAGCAGCCATAAAACCTACTGCGTAAACAGCAACAAAATAAAGCGGAAAAGTACTTTGCTTGTCGGCCACTTCCATGAGTAAATGCATAACTTGTTTGTTTCTTTATCTAATTTTGTAGGATCTTGACACAGATTTTAAATGAATTTTGCTATTTGTATAGCATTATTAATTAAATACTAAATACTCCCACAAGTCAAGTTAAGAGGGACTATAACCCTATAAATAACTTCGGTTGCGATCGATTGAGTTTGTATTGCCAAACACTTAATCCCCATTATTTTCCCAGAGGCCGTCTCGAATTTGACACTTTTAAACGGTATATCTATTGCAATCGATTCTTTTTAATTTTATTAAATAGACAAGTTATTTACTAAATAAAAACAACATATAAATCAGGTTTTATTATGATCCAATTAGCCCCAATCGAATCAATAAAAGATCGAAACATTGCCAATATATTTAACTTATCTAACTCGGCAGATCTCGGAACAGTATTTTGCGATTTTGACGGGCCGATCGTCGACGTTTCCGAGCGATACTATCAAACATATAAACTCTGTTTGAATCAGTTTAAAAGCCTCGATTTAAACTCAAAAAAATTGAGCAAAAAACAGTTCTGGCAAATGAAACAAAATCGAATTAGCGATATTAAAATTGCCAAAAGATCCGGTCTGAGATCGGAACAGATCGATAGATTTTTAGCAGAAGTTCGCTCGATTGTCAATCATCCCACCCTTTTAGAAGCCGATCGAATTCAACCGGGAGTAACATGGGCATTATTAAAGTTGCGATCGCAAGGCAGAAAAATAGTTTTAGTAACTTTGCGCTGTCAGTCTCAAGTTCGAGAGATTTTAAAAAAAGCAGGGCTAGAACATCTAATTGGTGACGTGTATGGTAGAAAAGATAAGCACAGTGCCTATCAAAATAACGCAGAATTGAAAACTGAATTATTACAAGAAGCGATCGCTGCTCACGGTCACAAAAGTTCAAATTGCCAGATTGGAGACACCGAAGCTGATATAATAGCAGCCAAACAAGTCGGCATCAAATCGATCGCCCTGACTTGCGGCATTCGCAGTTCTAGTTATTTGAGTAAATATCAACCCGATTATCTTTGTCAAGATTTACCCGCAGCAACAAACCATCTCGTCGCTTTCTAGCTCTATAATTTAGCCTAATTCTGTTAAACTATAACCAATGTACACTTGTACTATTTCAAGTAGGTAGAGCTTATGAGTCTTAATGTAGTTCATCTTGTCGGTCGTGCGGGGGCAGAACCAGAAATTTTAATTTTCGAATCTGGGAAAACTTTATGCAAGCTACCCTTAGCCGTAAATCGCCGCACTCGCAACAGCGATCGACCCGATTGGTTTAACTTAGAAATCTGGGGAAACACGGCTAAAATAGCCAAGGATTACGTTCGTAAAGGCAGTTCGATCGGGATTCAAGGATCGCTAAAAATTGAAACCTGGACGGATCGCGATAGTGGAGAAAAACGTTCTCGGCCGGTAATTAGGGTCGATCGACTCGATTTATTAGGATCGAAACGGGATAACGATTCTAATGCAGTTAGCAGCTATAGAGATAGCGAATTTTAAAATAAAAATTAAAGCGTTATGGGTTGTCAAGAACTCATAACTTTCTTTTGTCAATATATAAATAAATCCAAAGATTACTAATTAATTTTTTTGAATTTTAAAATACAATCGATCTAAATTAGTTAAATAGTTTTGTCCGATCGACTAGCAAAAATACCATAATAAGGCATAATATTTCTAT
>CAYWIH010000011.1:26814-39349 GCA_964458305.1 uncultured bacterium
ATAGTTTTGTCCGATCGACTAGCAAAAATACCATAATAAGGCATAATATTTCTATATTAAAAGTATCTTGCCTTAGATCCAAATAGTACTTATGAATCTGCAATTTTTGCTCGGGGAAAAATTAAATAGTAAAGTTCTTTTAAAAGAAGAAAAAATAGGAAAATATTATTTTATTGCGATCGCGATCGCTGCCATAATATTATTTGGATTTAATCTGGGACAATTGCCTTTAAGGGATTGGGACGAATCGATCGTAGCTCAAGTAGCAGTTTCTATTTGGAAATCCCCTGACAATTTAGAAACCTGGCTGTACCCGCAAATTCAAGCACAACCTTATTTAAATAAACCTCCCTTGATACATTGGGCGATCGCCTTAACATACCTATGTTTTGGAGTCAGCGAATGGAGCAGTCGCTTCATGCCAGCAATGTTAAGTGCTGCATCCGTGCCTTTATTGTATCTTATCGCCAGAGAAATATTTCCTAGAAGATCGATCGCGCTTTTTTCTACTTTAGTATATTTAACCTTTTTACCAATAGTCAGACACGGCAGGTTAGCCATGTTAGACGGTGCGGTAATTTCTTTTTTTTTGTTACTAATTTGGTTCGTGCTGCGGGCTTATAAATCGCCGAAAAATAGTTTGGGAATTGGTTTGGCAATGGCGGCAATTTGCCTGACTAAAGGGATTATGATGGGAATACTTTTAGGAGGAATTGCGATCGTATTTTTGTTTTGGGACGATCGAAAAATTTTCAGATCGAAATATTTTTGGATTGGGATTATTCTCGGTTTAATCCCCGTATTTGCTTGGTACGGATGCCAATATTATAAATACGGAAATTATTTTATTAACATTAATTTCGTCGGACAAAGCTTTAGTAGAATTTGGCAGCCTGTCGATAATAAATCCGGGGATCTTTGGTATTATTTATTAGAAATTTTAAAATATTCATGGCCTTGGGCAATATTTTGTCCGGGAGCGATCGCCATAGCTCGAGAAAGTCGCCAGCAAACTAGAGGAAAATTGATAATAGTTTGGAGCGGAATTTATTTATTAGCTATCTCTTTAATGTCAACAAAATTACCTTGGTACGTTTTACCAATTTATCCGGCCCTAGCATTATTAATCGGAGCAAAATTAGATAAGATTTGGCACGAAAATCGGCAAAAAAACTATCCAATTTATTGGAGCGGAATGCTTAGTTTGTTAGCTATTTTAATTTGGGGTGCGGGAATATATTTATCTTTTGGTTGGTTTAACCAGCCCAGCGAACCAGACTTAAAAATTATCTTTATAGCAGTTGGTTTGACGATGACAATAGCTGCTATTTTAACCGCTCTGAAATCTCGATATTTTATTTTAGTATTAGGGGTGGGTTTGTACGTTTCATTTATACTATTTTTTAATAGCAAAACTTGGATCTGGGAACTAGCAGAAGCATATCCAGTTAAACCAGTAGCTGAAATTGTCGCCTCAGAAACACCAGCCGGAAAAATTATCTATACATCTTATCCGTACTTTCGTCCTTCCTTAAACTTTTACAGCGATCGACAAGTCATTCCAGCAACAATTGCAGAGTTAAAATCTTACTGGCAAGAAAAAGAACGACCTTATTTTTTAATAGAAACAGCAATAACAAAAAATTTAAACTTAAAAAACGTTCGCATCTTGAAAAAAGCGATCGGATGGGAAATAATTACAAAAAATAAATAAACAAAAAAAATCACATAATTACATAACTGTGGAATTGAAATACGCCTTAGTACACGAATGGTTGACACCCTTTGCCAAAGGAGGATCGGAATTAGTAGTTCAAGAAATATTAAAGCACGTAGAAGCCGACCTATACGCGACGATCGACTTTGAATCGATCGATCCCAACAGCTATCTTTACGGTCGCCAAATTGGCACTACATTTTTACAAAAATTCCCCTTCGTTCGTCAAGGGCCGCAAAAGTACTTACCCTTACTACCTCTGGCGATCGAAAACTTAGATTTAAGAAAATACGATATCATTTTATCTTCATCTCACACCGTAGCCAAAGGGATATTAACCTCCAGCGAACAATTACATATCTGTTATTGTCACAGTCCGATGCGCTACGCTTGGGATTTAACCTTCGATTACTTAGATAACCTATCCCAGATTAAAAAACTACTCGCTCAGTATTTTCTCCATCAACTGCGCCAGTGGGATGCGATCTCAGCCAATCGAGTAGACTATTATATCGCCAACTCAAAACACATTGCTCGGAGGATTTGGCATTGCTATCGTCGCAAAGCAACAGTAATATATCCTCCAGTTAATCTCGATCGATTTTCAGTAGAAGAGCAGAAAGAAGATTATTATTTAACTGTATCTCGACTGGTAACTTATAAAAAAATATCCCTAATCGTTCGAGCCTTTAATCAACTAGGAAAACCCCTGGTAATTATTGGCGACGGGCCCGAATTGGCAAAAATACGCCAATTGGCAAAATCCAACATCAAAGTATTGGGGACTCAACCCAACTACGTTGTCGAACGATACATGAAAAAAGCCAAGGCATTCGTGTATGCTGCTTGTGAAGATTTTGGTATAGCCATAGTTGAAGCACAAGCCTGCGGAACGCCTGCGATCGCATACAAAGGAGGTGGTGCAACAGAAACAGTCAAAGACATTCGCGCAGATCCGGCAAAAGGAACTGGTTTATTGTTTTTTCCTCAAAAACCAGCAGCTTTAGTTGAAGCGGTTAATACTTTTTGCCAACTAGAAGATCGATTTTTACCAGAAAACTGTCGCCTACAGGCAGAAAAATTTGCCCCAGAAGTCTTTAAGCGATCTTATTTGAATTTTATAGACAAATGTTATCGGCAATGGACGGGGAGTCGAGAGATAAACGAGGACAACTCCGACTTTAATTGAGGTTCGGATTTTGTGGTGTGATGAGAAGTTAAGGAGCAAAATGACTGCTAATAGCCAATTTATCTCCGTCAAGCTGATGATGCGCTTGATGCGAAAAACTAAAAAAACCTCGATCGCTAAAAGAAAACTAAACAAGTTATCTTTACGACCATCGAAAACAAGTATAGTTACCAAACGGATATTTGATATTGTTTTTTCTTCGTTAGTTTTGATTTTCTTTTCGCCGATTTATTTAATTGTGGCTTTTTTAATTGCTTGTAGTTCCCCAGGGCCTATTTTTTACGTTCAAACACGAGTAGGCAAAAATTACAAAACTTTTAATTGCCTCAAATTTAGAACGATGATCGACAATGCTGACGAAATTTTAGAGTCTATCATGGCTCAGTCCCCCCAATTGCGGGAAGAATTTGAAAATACTTTTAAATTAAAAGAAGATCCTAGAATTACTAAAATTGGTAAATTTTTGCGTTTGACAAGTCTCGATGAGTTTCCCCAGTTTTGGAACGTACTTAAAGGAGATATGAGCGTAGTCGGGCCAAGACCTCTAGTTCCCGAGGAATTATCTAAATATGGAGATTCGATCGATAAAGTTTTAACGATTAAACCGGGAATTACAGGTTTGTGGCAAGTATCTGGACGCAATGATATTCCTTATCCTCAGCGAGTAAATATAGACGTTTATTATGCCAAGTACTATAGTTGGTGGTTGGATCTGTGGATTGTTTTTAAAACTATAGGTGTGATTATTTTTCCTCGTAATAATGGTGCTTATTAATTGACCGTTAAGGTGTCTGTCACACCCATTAAGATACAGCCATACAACTTTAAAAAACAACGGCGCGATCGATCCCGATCGCGCTTTTAAAGATCGATAAAATTAATCCTAAACTATTATAGTTCCGAAAATATGTTACGGTTAAGGATACTTCAAAAAATACCAAATGAATCATTGTAAAAAAGCATTAATTACCGGAATTACAGGTCAAGACGGTTCTTATTTAAGCGAATTATTATTAGAAAAAGGTTATGAAGTTCACGGAATTATTCGGCGAACCTCCACTTTTAACACCGATCGGATCGATCGTCTCTACACAGATCCCCACGATCCCGAAGCAAGATTATTTTTACATTACGGCGATTTGACCGACGGTACTACACTCCGCAGAATCTTAGAAGAAGTTCAGCCAGTAGAAATTTACAATCTCGGGGCCCAATCTCACGTTAGAGTTAGTTTCGATTCCCCAGAATATACAGTAGATTCGGTGGCAATGGGAACTTTGAGACTGCTCGAGGCGATTAGAGATTATCAACATCGCACAGGCATAGAAGTGCGCTTTTATCAAGCAGGTTCTTCAGAAATGTTCGGTAAAGTTCGAGAAGTACCCCAAACAGAAACTACCCAATTTTATCCCCGCAGTCCCTACGCTTGTGCTAAAGTATATGCCCACTGGCAAACAATAAATTATCGAGAATCTTACCATCTCTTCGCCTGTAACGGCATTCTCTTCAATCACGAATCTCCCCGTCGCGGCGAAACCTTCGTAACTCGCAAAATAACCAGGGCGATCGCCAGAATTATTGCCGGAAAACAAGATCGACTTTATTTAGGCAATCTCGATGCCAAACGGGACTGGGGTTACGCCAAAGATTACGTCAAGGCGATGTGGTTGATGTTACAGCCAGAAGAACCGGACGACTATGTAATTGCTACGGGAGTAACTCATTCAGTCAGGGAATTTCTCGATCTCGCTTTCGATTATGTCAATCTCGATTGGCATAAATACGTAGAATTCGACCCTCGTTATTTGCGTCCGGCCGAAGTAGACTTATTAATTGGCGATGCTACTAAAGCAAAAGAGAAATTAGGCTGGAGTGCTACCGTCAGTTTTGCAGAACTGGTAAAAATAATGGTAGATGCGGATCTGGCTGCTTTGGGAATCGATTCTCCTAATGGCAAAAATCGATCGAACTCAGATAATAGTGCCTACATTCGCCTGCGAGTCGGTAACATGGTGGACTGATTTAAAAAGGCAGAACTAGAAATGTTGAACTTAAGCGAAAAAAAAATTGTAGTTACTGGCGGAGCTGGATTTTTAGGCAAACAAGTCGTAGACCAGCTTTGTCAAGCAGGGGCAAAATTAGCAAATATCACCGTACCCCGATCTAGCAATTGCGATTTAAGAGTTTTAGAGAACTGTCAAAAAGTAGTTTCCGATCGAGATATCATCGTTCATTTAGCAGCCCATGTCGGTGGAATCGGTTTAAATAGGGAAAAACCAGCAGAATTGTTTTACGATAACCTGATTATGGGGGCGCAACTGATTCACGAAGCTTATCGCGCTGGAGTGGCAAAATTCGTCTGCGTCGGCACTATTTGTGCTTATCCTAAATTTACCCCCCTACCCTTTAAAGAAGAAGATCTCTGGCAAGGCTATCCAGAAGAAACTAACGCCCCCTACGGCATCGCTAAAAAAGCTCTTTTAGTCCAATTACAATCTTATCGCCAGCAATATAATTTTGACGGCATATATTTATTACCAGTAAATTTGTACGGGCCAGAAGATAACTTCGACCCCCGCAGTTCCCACGTCATTCCCGCCCTAATTGACAAAATATACCAAGCACAACAAAAAGGAGAAAAACAATTACTTGTTTGGGGCGATGGCAGCCCTACCCGCGAGTTTCTCTATTCTACAGATGCAGCCAGAGGAATAGTTATGGCAACTCAAAAATACAGCGATCGCGATCCGGTTAATTTGGGGACTAATTTTGAGATTTCAATTCGCGATTTAGTAAAATTAATTTGTCAATTGATGGAATTTGAAGGTGAAATCGTTTGGCAAACCGACAAACCCAACGGACAACCTCGACGCTGTTTGGATACTACTAGGGCTAGAGAAAAATTTGGTTTTAGCGCGACAGTCGATTTAAAATCTGGCTTGCAAAATACGATCGATTGGTATCGCCAAAATGCCCCGAGTTAATAAATAGCAACTCAACCAACTTAAATTAATAATTGTTACCCTAGTTCTTGTGAACTCAATTAGCAAATTTATCAGTTAATGTCAGCTCAATTTTATAGTAATATTAGTGTCGAAGAATTAGCCGTTCGTTTGGCAGATAAAGATCCAGATTTACAATTAATAGACGTAAGAGAACCAGCAGAAGTAGAAATTGCCGTACTAGAAGGATTTGAAATATTGCCGTTGAGTCAATTTGACTCTTGGAGCAGTACGATAAAAGAACGTTTCAATCCAGAAGCAGAAACTTTAGTTATTTGCCATCACGGAGTTAGATCCGGGCAAATGTGTCAATGGCTACTACAA
Source organism: uncultured bacterium (assembly GCA_964458305.1). Lineage (GTDB taxonomy): Bacteria > Cyanobacteriota > Cyanobacteriia > Cyanobacteriales > JASJDA01 > JASJDA01. The sequence goes on from CAYWIH010000011.1 coordinate 33,047, forward strand.
AATGGTTTTACAAATGTTAAAAATATTACTGGGGGAATAGATGCTTACTCGACAATTGTAGATTCAAATGTAGCGCGTTATTAATTTAGCGAAATTCGATCCCTCATTTACGTCTTCGAGAAGTTATACTATCATTCAAACTCAAGTAAAATAGCAAAAAAAAATATTACTTGGCGATTTTGAAGTAAAATTTTAAGATTTTAGTGTATGGCTGTGACAGCGAATCTAAACGAGCGCGATCGACATATTCTTAGGTTCACAATCCAACATTATATAGCTACTGCAGAGCCAGTCGGTTCGAAAACTTTAGCTAGAGAATATGACTTGAGTGTCAGTTCTGCTACAATTCGCAATGCTATGGGGCAATTAGAAAAGGCAGGATTTCTATATCAACCTCATACTTCCGCCGGAAGAATTCCCTCAGACATAGGTTATAGAATGTATGTCGATCGACTCATTACCCCAGATGAAAACGCCCGAAAACAAATCGAACAATCCCTAACTCAAGAACTAAACCCGAAAAAATGGAGTTTTGAAGCCACTTTACACAGGGCAGCGCAAATATTAGCCGCCGTTAGCGGTTATATTGTTTTAATTACTATGCCCCAAAGTAGGATGACACAACTGCGACATTTGCAGCTAGTAAGAGTCAATCCGAAACAAATCATGTTAATTATTGTCACCGACTCCTACCAAACCGAATCGGTTTTATTCGATCGCAGCGATCGAGACTCTTTAGAATTAGCAGAAGCAGAGTTACAAATCTTATCCAACTTTCTCAACAATAAATTGCGAGGTAGAAGCTTTTTAGAAATAGCTAGTCTAGACTGGGGAGAATTAGATCGCGAATTTAAATCTTATGCTGAATTTGTCGGGGATTTATTGCATGAATTGCAAAATCGTTCGGTATCTACGACAACAACTCCAATTATGATTCGCGGTATTTCTGAAGTACTGCGTCAGCCAGAATTTTCACAGCTCGAGCAGGTGCAAACTCTGTTACATTTATTGGAAGAAGAACAAGATTTGCTTTTACCGTTAATTTTTGAAGTTCCAGAATTAGATCTCAGCGATCGCAAAGTAAGTATTAAAATAGGCTCGGAAAACCCCCTCGAATCGATGCATCCTTGTACTTTAATTTCTGCGGTTTATCGCCATGGGGATAGTTCTGCTGGTAGCGTGGGTATTATCGGCCCGACGAGAATGCTTTACGAAAATACGATCCCTTTAGTAGAATCTACTGCCGATTATTTATCGATCGCATTAAGTTAAAGCCAAGTAGAGACCGATCGCAAAGTTTCGGGAATTTGTGCTGAAGGGGGAAATTCTAAAACAGTTTCGCTATAACCTAAATATCTCGATTCGCTAAAAGCCAGTAACATCCTCTCTAAAGCAACCCAAACCTCTCGATCGTACTCCCAATCTTTATCCCTCGGACAATAACAAGAAATCGATTTTAAAGCCCAAAAATAGCTATTGCGAACTACAGAACCACCTTTTTTATATTGAGGCAGATCTTCGTGGTTGATGTAAATTATTTCGTCGGAGATAGAAACTCTCATTTTTGCGGGTATATAATTGCTCCAGTACTAGCATCGAACAAATACAATCGATCGACATCTAATTGAATTATCAGACGATCGCCCTGTTTTCCTCGCCAATATGCAGGGGCGTACAAATCAAGGGAGACATCTTTACCTGGTAAGCTTCCTCTAACCAAAGTTTCTCGGCCCAAAGGTTCGACTATTTCGACATTGACTTTGATTTGAGCAAAATTATTTTCTGGATCTTCTGAATCTTCTTTTTGTTTGTGAGAAGCGATAATTATATCTTCTGGACGAATACCTAATTCGTATGCTACTCCTTCTTGAGGCCGTAATTTCTTACACATACTCGTAGCCAGGGGAATTGATTGATTCTCGATCGTGAATTTCCCGCTAAGATAAGTTACAGGTAGAAGGTTCATTGGCGGACTGCCTAAAAAAGCTGCTACCATCCGATTGGCAGGATAGGCATAAATTTCTTGAGGGGAAGCGATTTGCTGTATTTTCCCGCCATCGAGGACGACAATTTTATCGGCTAAAGTCATTGCTTCGACTCGATCGTGGGTAACGTATATTGTGGTTATACCGAGTTTGCTATGGAGTAGTTTTAATTCCGATCGAGTTTCGTCCCTCAGTTGAGCGTCTAAATTAGATAAAGGTTCGTCGAGTAAAAATACTTTTGCTTGTCTGGCGATCGCCCTTCCTAAAGCTACCCTTTGTTGTTGTCCTCCCGATAGTTGTTTGGGGTATCTTTTCAGTAAATGTTCGATTTTCAACATTCGCCCCACTGTTTCGATTCTTTTGGCGATTTTCAGAGGATCTACCGATCGCATTTTTAAACCGAAAGCCAAATTATCAGCCACTGTCATGTGAGGATAGAGGGCATAATTTTGAAATACCATCGCTACATCCCTGGCTCTTGCTGGGACGTTATTAACTAATTCTTCGCCTATATATACTTTTCCCGAACTAGCCGATTCTAGCCCCGCGATCGTCCTTAATATGGTCGATTTACCGCAACCTGAAGGCCCTACTAATACCCAAAATTCTCCGTCAGGAACTTCAAAAGTAATATCTTCGATCGCGCTCACCATGCCATATTTGCGCGTAATACTTTGTAACTTAACTTTTGCCATTATTTAGGTACGCTCGACGAGACCTTTAACACCGGATAATTTTAGTTTCTATAATTAAATTCATATTATATCAAGCTGGTTCTAATCCCAATTCTCTTTTTATTTTATTTGCTACAGATGGGGGGTCAGGAGTCAGAAATACAGGAACGTACCATGGTACGTTAGTACAGGGGTTTTTCTAAATGCTTGTATTTATTTAATCCTTTTATCGTTGCTTTTAAATTAGTTTGAATAAAATTAAATTGATTGTTTTTTGAGACACTATTCTTAGCAATTATTTTGGAAAATGTTATGAGATATGACGTAAAATTGCGATCGTTAGTTACTCGATCTTTTATCGCTCTATTTTTTAAGATTTTTTTGATATTGTTCGCTCGAATCAAACAATAAGTCAGAAGTCAGAAGAATAGTTGGCGATTCTTTTAATTGTTAAATAAATAATAAAATCTAGGCGATCGCGATAGAAGTTGAGAAATTACCGATCTTGTTATGCATCTAAATATTCTTGACGAAGAGAATTTAATTGTTGTAAAAATATTTCGATTTGCTCTTTTTGTACTTTATACATTGCAATTACTCGATCGCTTTTTGCGGATTTAGTATTTCGATCGCGCAATAATTTATTGAGAGTATCTTGCATTCTGTAAATATAATCATCGATTTGTTTTTCTGCTTTTTTAAAATCTTCAGAGATTTGCTTGTTAATAACTCGTTCTAAAAGAATTTTACTGCTATTAGTTTGAGAATCGATGGTTCTATTAATATCCGCTCGAACTTTTCGCAAATCTATTTCATAATAAGAACGGGTTTCATAATCTTCATAAGGAACATTCACTGTATAAAACGTTCTTTTTTTGTTACACAAACCTTCTGTACTAGATCTTGTTTCTTTTCTTTGTTTGGTTACTCGAATAACTTCTTGTTGCTGTTTTATTTTGGCATCTATACCTTTAAATTCAAAATCAGGAAATTGAATCGAATTGACATTCATTTTTACATTTAAAGATTCTCCGAGATGTTCTGTCATTTCATTAGATATTGCTTGAATATCCTGCTGAATTTTTTGAGCTATTTGTGTGCGTATTTTTGTTCCTTCTCTGACTAATCGATCCTGAGTATCCAACCACCAATTTTGAACTTGAGGCGCGACAAAATTGTTAATAGTTTTATAAACTTTTTTAGCCTTTTTAATGCTTTTGACTTGAATTATATAAGGATCTCCTTGTGAGTATTCAATAGATGAAACGGAATCATTTATGCGATCGCTTAAAGATTGTCCTCCTTTAACAACAAAATTAAATCCAACTTTAAACAATGTTGCTAATGGTTTACCTATCACGGGAATAAAACTTAATGCAGTTCCACCGATCTCTGAAACTAGATCTGCAAACCAGTTATTTTCTGGCTCTTCTTGTTGACTATAAACTGGATCTCTAGAGTTATTTTTAGGATATTTAGTTTTTTTAGAAAGAGCAAAATTATCTATTTCATCTGCAATAGTGCTTTTAGCTTCTTCTGCAAATAACTTAAGTCCTTTACTAAAGATAGCAACCAAAACCCTTTTTTCTTCTCCTACGGACTTTTTTACGGTAGCGACCTTTTTTTTAGTAGACTCAGAACGAATTTTGAAATCTTCTATTTTTTGTTTTAAAGTATCAATTTCCATTTCCCAGCCACTTATTTGTGTATTGAGAGTATCTTCGATCGCTCTGGCTTGTTTTTCTAGTTTGGCAAGTATTTCTTTTAAAAAATTGCGACCCGAATTTTTAATTATACTTTGAATTACTGCCGATTCTATAGTAAGCAAACCGCTATCTTCTAAAGCTTTTGGAGCGACATCTATCAGCCGAGGAAAATCATCATCATCTAAATCTATATATTTAGCATAAAAGAAATTTTTAAAGTCTTGTTTGTGGCTTTTACTAGCCTTTTTAGTAATTATCAATTTAGCTAACAAACCTTTCCAAGCACTGAGAGGATAAATAATAGGATCGGGAATGCCAAAGCCAATTAAAGTTCTTTTGAGATCCTTAATAACAGTATAGATCGGTCTATCTTGTTCTGATTTGCGATCGACCTTATTGAGAAGAAAATAAATTTTACCCGCACTTTCAGCAAGAAAATCTTTTCTTTGCTCGATTAAATCTTTCAGCAATAATTGATTGGTATCATCTTTAAAAGAAGTGTAATCTAAAATAAATAAAATCGCGTTACAAGTTCGCAAAGCTTCCAAAGCTGTTTCTTTTAATGCTACTGTATTAAATTCAGCAGATTCCCATTCATTCGGCCCCGGAGTATCTACTAAAGTAAAACCATCAAGACAAGAATATTTACTAATAGCTTCGATCGGATGCCATAATTCAAAACAAGTCACTCGATCGCTATTATTATTTTGACGAATTTTATGAGTTCTTTTGAGAAAATCTTCTCTAATTTTAGCTACTTCTCCCTCAGAGATAATAACAGGTTCTTTTTCTCCTTCTCGATATTCTAAAAGTTTGGGAATTTCACTACTTTTAATCGGCCTTACATCCGTCCGACAAACAGTACAAGCTTCCGACTCGCTAGCTAAAATATCAGCCCCGATCGTAGCGTTTAAAAAGGTACTTTTTCCTGCTTTCATTGCTGCAATTACAGCTACTTGATATCTCCGATCGCCTAATACTTCTAAAGTATTTTTAAGCTCTGCTGCAATATTAGCTAATTCTGCGTTATTATCAGTTTCAATGCTATCTTGGGTAAACTGTAAAATTTTATTGCAAAGATTGTTAATTTCGCTGTGTGCGGCTTGGAATTGTTGGGAATCCATATTGAATTATTCGAAACGATTCTGTCGATATAGTTCCCGAAAACTTCATCTCAATAACATTATTTTCAATTTTTATTCAATTTTTGCAAAAAATATCCGATCTTAATCTCCTTTTAATTTAATTTAAACCTAATTTCTGCTTTAAAAATCTTTGATAAGAGTAATTTTCTCGCAAACGTTCTATGTCTGCCATCTTAAAGATTAACTTAACAACAGCAATTAATTCGCCCCATTGTTTGAGTTCGTATTGAGATTTCGCTTCAATAAACTTCTGCGTGTAAAATTTTACCCAAAATTCCGGTGCGATTTTCTTTTTAGATATTTTATACCAGCGTTTCTCCCAACGCTTAAATTCTACTCGCTCGGGCTTCTGCGTCTCGATTACAGGAGGAAAATCTGCATAACTGACAAATCTACTGACTCCTTCTGCATGGACGTAAACGACGTGTTGCCAGCATTCTACACGATAAATTTGCTCTAGTTGGATATTAAATAAAAATGCCACCGTTTCTCTCGTAACAAATCTTAAAAGCGGGGGAACTTCTTTAAATTTATGTTCGATAATCGTGCTTCTTTTGATTGTTTTCAGCCCCTTACTTGCATTTTTATCCGCCGAGATTTTGCTTTGCTCTTGCTTTTTTTCTCTGTCTTGATTTATCATTGTCTTGGTACTCCATTATCTTGGTTTATCATTATCTTGGTACTCCATTGTTTTGATTTATCACTGTTTTGATACTTCATTGTTTGGGTTTATCACTGTCTTGGTACTCCATTGTTTTGATTTATCACTGTTTTGATACTTCATTGTTTGGGT
>CAYWIH010000011.1:39449-59577 GCA_964458305.1 uncultured bacterium
TTATCACTGTCTTGGTACTCCGTTGTTTTGGTTTATCATTACTACTTACTCCTGTTTCAGGAGAAGCATTTAGTTCGGCGATCGCATCATGTTTCCTACGCACTAGCGATCGTCTTTTGCTTTACATTTATAAGTGTAGCACGTATCACTGACTATAGATCGAAAAAAATAAATAATATAGTTTGAATGACATCTTATAATTAAATTAAGACATTATTGATACCAATCGAGAAATTTAATCTAGATGGGAAAAAGAAAAGGAAGACCTGGTGGTAATCCAGATATAACTAAATATAGTTTTAAGACAGATCGAGAGCATCCTTTAATCGAAGCGATGACTTTGAGAATGGACGCTCCTACTAAGGCAGCTATTAGAGCAGGAAAACTTCCCAATTGGCAAAATATAGCTAGAGAAGCGATCGCTAAAGCCTTAAAAGAAAAAGAACAAGAAGAAAATAACAATAGTCAATCTGCCTAAAGTAATAGATTTGAAACGATTGCACCCAACAAAGCTTTTAAGTTTTACGTAGTCATAACAATACCATGTGCGTACTAGCTAAGCAAGTAGTTTTAAAAGATCGTAACAGAAAAAATAGCAACTTATTTAATCGAAACAAAACAGGAAAACTCTTAATAATGGCACGAAAAGGGCAACCATCTGGTTTTGTAGGAAACCCTTCAGGGAAAAATCAATACGCTGAAAAAAGAGGAGAAGGTAAACGTAAAGAGCGTTTATTACTTAGAGTTACACCAGAATTTAAAGAAAAAGTCAGAGAAGCTGCCAAACAAGATAATCAATCAATGACTGAATGGCTTGAAAAAGTAGTTAATGCTGAATTATCTCTCAGAGAAGTAAAGCCTCAAACTAACTAACAAACAAAGAAACCCTCGATCTATGTCAAGGGCTGGTAATATTATTTAATATTAATTTATTCTTCTTCGTCTTCTCCTTCAGCCGAAGGAGGTACTAAAGCAACCGCTGCGATCGCGTCTTCTTCGTCTAATTTTTGCACTCTCACCCCAGTAGCCATTCTTGACTGAGGAGAAATTGCATCTACTGCTTGACGAATGATAATCCCTCTGTTGGTAATAATCATTAATTCGTCTTCGCTGTTGACCACGTCGATCGCCACTAGTTTATCCGTTTTAGAACGGAATTTAATCGCTTTTACTCCCATTCCAGCACGATTTTGCAGTCTAAATTGGGTAACGGGGACTCTTTTGCCATAACCGCCAGTAGTAATAGCTAAAACCCAAGGGCCAGAAGTAGTTTCGCTAGTTGCTAATTCTTCGCTTTCAAGATTTTCATCCTCTTCTTCGTCGTCGGTTGCCGCGCCAATTTTCGCAACTACTTGACTTGGAAGCACGTCCATGCTTATCAGTTCGTCATTTTTACGGAGTTTCATCGCTTTAACTCCTTTGGTTGCCCGACCTAAAGGACGCAATTGTTGGTTATCTGCTTGGAAATGGATCGCCATTCCGAGACTCGAACCGATAATTATGCTGTCTTCTTGTCTTGCTAGTTTAACCCAGCGCAGCCGATCGCCTTCTCCTAGGGAAATCGCAATTAATCCGTTGGTGCGAATGTTACTAAATGCTGCTAGAGCAGTTTTTTTAATGCAACCGTTTTGAGTCAGCATGACGAGATATTCGTCTTCGGTAAATTCGCTAACTGGCAGGATCGAGGTAATTTTTTCTTCTTTAGAAATGGGCAACATCTGTACGATCGGAATGCCTCTAGCGGTGCGAGATGCTGCGGGAATTTGATAGGCATTGATAGAAAAGACTAAACCGCGATCGCCGAAGAATAAGACTTTATCGTGGTCGCAACAAGTAATAAAATGCTCGACTACATCGTCTTCTTTGATCCGCGCCGCTGCTTTGCCTCTGGTTGCCCTACTTTGCGCGTCGAAGGTGCTGACGGGCATTCTTTTGATATAACCTTGCTGGGTTAATAATATTACTGCTTGCTCGTTAGCTATTAAGTCAGTATCGACTATTTCCCCTTCAGCTTGAATTATTTCGGTGCGACGGGGTGTATCGTGACTCTGCTTAACTTGTTGAACTTCTTCGGTAATAATTGCTTCGATTCTTTCTCTTTTGGCGAGAATATCCTGCAAATCGGCAATTTTTAGTTGCAAGTCTTCATGTTCGGCTTTAATTTTTTCTGCTTCTAAGGCTGTCAAACGTCTCAGTTGCATTTGCAGGATCGCGTCTGCTTGGACTTGTGATAAACCGAATCGATCGATTAATTCTTGTCTTGCTGTGGCAGCATCGGCCGCACTTCTAATTAATTCGATGACTGCATCTAAGTTATCTAAGGCGATCAACAAACCTTGTAAAAGATGGTCTCTTTCTTGTGCTTTCCTCAGTTGATATTGGGTTCGTCTGGTAATTGCTTCGATTCTGAAGTCTAAAAAGACGCTGAGGAATTGCTTGATACTGAGTAGTTGGGGTTCGCGATTGACTAGGGCTAACATATTCGCGCCGAAGTTCGCTTGCAAAGGCGTTTGCTTGTAGAGGTTGTTGAGGACGACTCGAGAATATGCATCTCGCTTCAGTTCGATGACTATTCTCATGCCGTTGCGATCGCTTTCGTCTCTGATGTCGGAGATGCCTTCTATTTTCTTATCATTTACTAGTTCGGCTATTTTCTCGATCAGGGCCGCTTTGTTGGTTTGATAGGGTAATTGAGTTATGACGATCGCTTCTTTGTCTTGTTTTCCTCGCTGTTGAATGGTTTCTATTTCCGCTACACCCCGCATCGCGATCGATCCTTTTCCGGTGGTGTAAGCGTCTTTGATTCCCGATCGACCTAAGATTTGCCCTCCGGTGGGAAAATCAGGCCCCGGAATGTATTTCATCAATTCGCGATCGCCGATCTCCGGGTTTTCAATTATTGCGATTAACCCATCGATAATTTCTCCGAGGTTGTGGGGTGGGATGTTGGTTGCCATACCTACGGCAATTCCCGAAGAACCGTTCAGGAGTAGCTGGGGTATTCTCGCCGGTAAGACTACTGGTTCTTGTTGCGAACCGTCGAAGTTATCGATAAAGTCTACCGTTTCCGATTCTATATCCCGCAACATCGCGTTGGTGGTTAGTGCTTGCAAGCGACATTCGGTGTAACGCATTGCTGCTGGGGGATCGTTGTCGATCGAACCGAAGTTTCCGTGTCCTGCGATTAAGGGTTGGCGCATCGAAAAATCTTGCGCCATTCTCACTAAGGCATCATATACTGCCGTATCTCCGTGAGGATGATATTTACCTAATACTTCCCCGACTACACGAGCGCATTTGCGAAATGGACGGTCGTGAGTCAGTCCAAGCTCGTACATAGCGTAGAGAATGCGACGATGGACTGGTTTGAGACCATCTCTTGCATCGGGAAGTGCTCGCCCTACAATTACGCTCATCGCGTATTCTATGTAAGAACGAGACATTTCGTTGCTCAAGTCTGTGGGGATAATCCGCTCCTGGGGGAAGCTCATAGGGCGAAAAACTCCAATAAATGCCAAATAATCTTATTAAACTGCAAATTTACGGTCAAAAACTTTATTTTAAACTTAAAACCTCTTAAATTTTGCTAGTTTACCCTTAATATTTTATCATAAATTACTTATTTTTGACAGCACGCTCGGGTCCCGAGCGAAATTTTTTCAGAAAATCGATCGAGCGAGCGGATCTTAATTAAAAAAACAGTCAAGTTTTGCTATTTCTTGCTGTTTAATCTCCCAAACTAATCTGTCTATAAACCGAGCTATTTTAAAATAAAAAATATCCTTCGTAATCGACTATGGTCGAGTAAAATATATAGTCCTATTTAGGGACAATATAATATATATTGTATTAATTGTTAAGCTAATATTTAGGTAGTTTTAAAATTTTTCACCTAAGTATTTATACGGAATTTTAAGCAAAAGCAACTATTTAATTATACCAATAACTAAAAATCCTATGGCAAATGAAATACAAGTTCAAAAACTTTGGCAAAAAGTCGAGCTATGGAACGAGTGGAGAGAACAAAACCCAGAAATAGTTCCAGATCTCAGCCGAGCTAATCTCGAGAATATGAATCTGAGCGGAGCTAATTTAACTAAAGCTAACCTCGAAGGGGCTAATTTAAGTCATAGTTGTGCGATCGGAGCTAATTTAAAAGGTGCTAACCTCAATTCAGCTCGTTTAGAAGGAGCAGATCTCAGTAAAGCAAATTTAGAAACAGCCGATCTCAGTAAAGCAGATCTCAGAGGGACAAATTTAACTAAAGCGAATTTAACTTTAACAAAATCAGTTGAAGTTAATTTTAATAATGCAGATTTAACAGAAGCAAAATTGACTTCAGCTATCTTAGTAAGAGCTTCTTTAAATAAAACTAGTTTTTGCCAAGCTAAATTGCAAGGAACTAATTTGCGCGGTAGTAAACTGAGCAAAGCAACACTAATCGGAGCAGATTTAAAAGAAGCAAACCTCAGTGGAGTTTCTTTAATCGAAACAGATTTAAGCGGCGCAAACTTATGGAAAGTTAACTTAAACCGCGCTTCTTTGATTGAAGCCGATCTCAGAGGGGCAAATTTATGGCGAGCCAAATTAATCGAAGCCGATCTCAGAGGGGCAAATTTATGGCGAGCCAAATTAATCGAAGCCGATCTCAGAGGGGCAAATTTGAGTCTGGCAGACTTAAGAGCGGTAAACTTGAGCGGAGCTAAACTAACTCAAGTCGATTTAAGAGGGGCAAATTTGAGCGGAGCATCCTTAGAGCGAGCTAATTTAACTAGAGCTTGTTTGAGCGGAGCTAAAGCTTTGCGAACTAACTTCGAGCGAGCGATCTTAAGCGCAAGTTGTCTTGAAAATTGGCAAATTAACAGCGAAACTAATCTGGCTAAAATTATTTGTGAATATTTTTATTTAGGCAGCGATCGCCAAGCACGCTATCCAGCAAATCCAGAGCAAAACTTACTTTCAGGAGAATTTGCCAAACTATTTCAAGATCGCAAACAAACAGTAGATTTAATTTTTGAAAATAAAATTGACTGGCAAATATTTCTCAGTGCATTTTTGCAATTAAAACTTGAAATAGGCAATCGAGATATATCGATTCAAGGCATCGAAAACAAATCCGAAGAAACAATAGTTATTCGCTTGCAAGTGCCGCCCCAATTATTAGAAAAAAACATTCAGCAAATTTTACATAAAAAATATTACAATCTCCTGCAAACAAAAGACAGTCAAAGACTCATTTTCGATCGCAGTTTAGAATCGAGCCGTCAAGAAAATATTCAAATAGTAAAAATAATCGAAATTATGGCCGAAAAAGATAAACTAGAAAACCTCAACCCTAGAAAAATGAAACTAGCTTAAATTAGTGGCGCGCTGTTGGCTGTTAGTGACTAAGTTTAAATTTAAAAACAAACAGCAAACAGCAAATATACTAGAATCGCTCGATAATTGCCCGGGCAAATTCAGAACATTTTAAAGGAGGATTGACGGGTGGATTCATCATGCGAGCCAGATCGTAAGTAACCTGTCGATCGCTAATAGCAGCTTCGATCCCTTTAGCAATTAAATCGGCTGCTTCTTGCCAACCCATAAACTCCAACATCATCATTCCCGATAAAATCAAAGAACCCGGATTGATTCGATCGAGACCAGCATGTTTGGGTGCAGTACCGTGAGTAGCTTCAAAAATAGCGCAGCGATCGCCAATATTAGCCCCAGGCCCCATACCTAAACCGCCAATCACCGCAGCAGCAGCATCGGAAAGATAATCGCCGTTTAAATTCATCGTCGCCAAGATCGAATATTCTTTAGGTCGAGTTTGAATTTGTTGGAAAATACTATCGGCAATGCGATCTTCGACCATCACCATATCCTTCCATTTGCCATTACCGTGAGTTTCCCAAATAGCATCGAGAATTGTTTTGACTTCAGAACGAATTTGTGCTTGTTTATCTGGAGTTAAAGCATCGTATCCCGGTTCGATTTTACGGGCATTTTCTTCGATAGTAAGATCCCGATTATTCTCTTGATTGCTTAAAATCCAAGATTCGCGTTCGGTAATGCAACTAGAACGAAATTCAGTAGTTGCCAACTCGTAACCCCAATCTCGAAAAGCACCCTCGGTAAATTTCATAATATTGCCCTTGTGTACCAAAGTTACTTTTTGCTTGGGTTGGGGCAATTTTAAAGCATATTCGATCGCCCGACGGATCAGACGTTGAGAACCAGTTTTACTGATTGGTTTGATGCCGATCCCCGAGTCGAGACGAATTCTTTTATTACCATGTTCTGGAGAAGCAGGAATTAGATCGTCGTTGAGGATGTGGATTATTTTATCGGCGATCTCGCTACCCTGACACCATTCAATGCCCAGATAAATATCTTCGGTATTTTCGCGAAACACGACCAGATCCAATTGTTCGGGATATTTGTGAGGGGAAGGAGTTCCTTTGTAGTAACGACAGGGACGAATGCAAGCGTAGAGATCGTTAATTTGCCTTAAAGCAACGTTTAAAGAGCGAATTCCGCCACCGATCGGCGTAGTTAGAGGGCCTTTAATGGCAATACCGTACTCTTCGATCGCTTTGAGAGTATCTTGAGGTAAGTATTGATACGTTCCGTATAACTGACAAGCCTCGTCACCAGCGTAAATTTTAAACCAATTAATTTTGCGTCGATCGCCGTAAGCAGATTTTACAGCTGCATCGATCGCTTCTTGAGTAGCCGGCCAGATATCTACTCCCGTACCGTCACCGCGAATGAAAGGAACGATCGGATCGTCGGGGACTACTGGCTTACCACCTTCAAAAGTAATCCGCGATCCGGTTTTGGGGGGTGTTATTTTTTCGTACATATGCCTTGCGTCAAAAAGTCTAACAATTATAAACCAACAAATGTATTGCAGGGGTTTCTCTGTTTATAAGCATAGTTCTGCTAGAGAAATGGGAATAATAGGTTAAGGAAAAATTCGTTTGAGAGTGAATTTACTTTCATTTAGTCTTATTTACTTCTTTATTAAAATGAAAAAAATATTAGTAGTCGATGATGATAGCGTTCTGCGCACGGTTATCAGACGTTATTTGGAAAAACATGGATATCAAGTAGAAGATGCCGCATCTGGATCTGATGGCTTAGCAGCTTTTAATGACTATTCCCCCGATTTGATCGTTTCTGACGTAGCGATGCCAGAAATGAACGGCTTTGAGTTTTGTCGTCAAGTGCGATCGCAGCCTTCAGGACAGTTAGTTCCTTTTATTTTTCTCTCTGGCAAAGATACGATCGAAGATCGAGTTCAAGGTCATTCGATGGGTGCTGACGATTATTTGACTAAACCTTTTGAGTGGAACGAGCTATTAGCTAAGATCGAAGGGTTGCTAGAAAAGTCCCGACGGATTCATTCAGAAATCGTTCGCATGATTCAACAGCTTTCTGTAACGAATAATGGCAGCGTAGCTGTCTCCGGTTTTGGTTCGGGCGATGGCGCAGCTTCCTTGAGAGTCACACAAGCCAAACAACCAGAACCTTTACCTTTAACCCCCGCAGAGGAAAGAGTTTTTTGGGAAGTAATTCAGGGCTTGACCAACAAACAAATTAGCGACAATCTTTTTATCTCTCCTCGCACCGTTCAAACTCATTTAAGCAATATTCTCAACAAGTTACAACTCGACAACCGCGCTCAATTAGTGCGTTTTGCTTACGAACAAGGCTATAAAAAAGCTCAAAATTAATTTTAATCATGTCTTTAATCGAAATAATTGGTCGATCGAATTACCTCCATCGACCCTGATTATTTTGTTAGTTTTTTAATAAAAATTTTTTTGTCATTTTTTGGCAAATTGCTTGCTGAAGTTGGGAAAATGTGATATTTTGGACGATGGCTGTCTTAAATAATCCGATTTTATCTAGAAAATCATTTAGCAAATCGGGCTTGAGAACTAGCTAACCTCGATCGCTGGCCGGCTAGAATACCTCAGTCTAAAATTATTATGGATGATATTTCCCAATTAGCTACTCAATTTCAATCCTCCTCAGAAAAAGATCGACTGAAATTAATTCCCAAATTAATCGATACTGGAGATCGAGGCTGGGAAATATTAATCGAATTTATGAAAACCTGTTCGATAGAATCTCCCAACCCAGTTACCGGAAAAATTTATCAAGAGCTGAAGCTTGCAAAAACAAGCGCGACAAAAGAATATATCGAAAAATACTTTAAAGAAGGGATTATGCCCCTCAAATCGGCAGCAAATATAGATTATCAACCCTTAGAAAGATTGCTGATCGAGAAAGATTTTCAAAGCGCAGATAGTATGACGATCGGAAAACTCTGCGAACTAGCCGGAAAAGATGCGATCGCCCGCAGATGGCTTTATTTTACAGAAGTAGAAAAGTTCCCGGCTACAGATCTAAAAACAGTCGATACGCTGTGGCAGATTTACTCGGAAGGGAAATTCGGATTTTCCGTACAAAGAAAGATTTGGTTGGGATTAGATCGAGATTTTCCGCGATTGTGGCAAAAAATAGGTTGGAAAAAGGATAATAATTGGACTCGCTACCCTCAAGAATTTACTTGGGATCTGACTGCTCCGGTCGGACATTTACCACTATCAAATCAATTGCGAGGAGTGCGGGTAATCACATCTTTATTGTCTCATCCAGTCTGGTCAGAAACATAGATAATCAGGCGATCGCGCGCTGAGATCGCAACCGAGTAGATCGATAATCTCTAAAAAGATGTTCCCTTGGGAACTAAGTTAGGGAACTTTAAGTATAGCAAGATTATAGCTTTGACAATTGCTTTGCTCGCTGGCAAGAAATTTTCTACTTCAGCTCCAAACAATAGCGATCGCAAGCACGAACAAAAAATTTTGCAAATAATAAAAAAAGCCAGACTTATTCTGATTATCGAGATTACAGATGCAATTGAAAGCAGTAAATTCAAGGGTAAGAGTCCCCATGATTAACCCAAAAAACAGACTATTTTGTCGTTTGGACGGTCTAACTACAGCAGCAAGAGAACAACAAAGAATCCTCGCTTTAGAAAATCTTGGTTTGCTAGAGTTAGAAACAGTTCCGGTCTTCCAAGAAGCTACGGAAACGGCTGCGTCCTTTATTGAAGCACCAATCTGTATTTTAGGTCTGATGGTTCAAGATCGACTTTGGCTCAAATCAGCAGTAGGTTTGTACAAAATCGGATTAATGAATCAGATATCAGCATCTCGGAGCATACCGAGACAAGAATCTTTTAGTACCTATGTCGTCGATAGCAGCCAAAATTTAATTATTGAAGATACTAGAAACAATCCAGTTTTTGCCAGCAGTGCCTTAGTACAAGATTATGGGATTCGTGCTTATTTAGGAACTCCATTAATAACTGCTACAGAACAGTGTATCGGTATTCTTGCAGTCATGGATTTAGAACCTAGACAATTTGATAACCGAGACGTTCAATTTTTAGCAATGACAGCTCGTTGGTGTTTGCGAGAATTCGAACGCGATCGCACGGTCAAAGCCAAACCTAATCTATTACAGGAGCAATCGCAAAGCGATCGCAATCTGCAACAATGGCAAATAAATAGTTTGCACTCTCCTTTGAAGAGATCTCAAGATCGCTCCTTTGCAACACAACCGAGTAATTCTTTATCGGATCTTTCTACCGAGACGATTAAAACAAAATTGCTCGAGCAATTGACTCAAAAATTCAGAACCCCACTGACTTCAGTGATCGGTATGGCTAGCGTGCTTAAAAGTGAAGTGTACGGCCCTCTGACTAACAAACAAAAAGAATATATGGATATCATCCATACTAGCGGTCAGTATTTAATCTCTTTGGCAGAAGAAATTGTTAATCTAGGTAGAATGGAGCAAAATTCTGCTCAGTTGCAACTCAATCCGACAGAAATTGAAATGCTCTGCCAGCAAGTTTTAAATAATTTAATTCAAATTGCCAAACAACAGCGTCAAGAACTTCGTTTGTCTGTAGAACCTGGCAATCATATCTGGTTATTAGATAAAGAAAAAGTCAGACAAACTTTATATTATCTAGCAGTAGGAGTAATCGAATCGGCTCAACCTGGTAGCGAAGTACACATTCATGTTTCTCACCGCAGCAAAACTTTAAATATTTCAATTTGGGCGACTCATCCTTGGTTAGAAGATGGTTTGCCACAAGTAGAACTTTACAATTCTAGTCCGATTAATAACTTACTTGCTCTGGGTTCGGAAAACGGATCTCAGCTAGTTAGCGATTATTCTTTAAGCGATCGAGTTCTCAATTCCGCTGCGCTGGCAGTAGCTTTAAAAGAAAAAGAACAAAAAAAAGAAAATGGTTCTGATAAAAACTATCGTAAACTTTTAGGTCTTTTGTTAGCTTGTCATTTAACAGAAATTCATGAAGGTAAAGTAATAGTTCAAGGCTCTCCAGAATCGGGTTATCGTTATGTTTTACAATTACCCAAAAAAATAGCCGAACAGACCTAAAATAAAATACAAAACTTATCTACAATCTTAGCCTAATTAGGGTCAGTATCAGTTTAAATACTAAAAGAACTAACCGATCCAATTTTTGCTTATGAATTTTGCAAAGGCTAGATTGATACTTTCAGATTGGCATCCGTATCGGTGGCTGGGTGCAAGCTATTTACATCGTTTAGTCGGTATTTGCAGCCGTTGGCGAGCAGGTAGTTGGTTGCTGAGCCACTCAGAATCGATCGGAGCATTTTTAATTGCTATTCTATTTACGTTAGCTCCTTTTATCCCTACCAGTTCGATCGGGATTTTGTTGATTGCGATCGCTTTGTTTTGGATAATACTTACCCTCTCAGAAGATCGTCTCGGTTCTGGAGTAACCCCGATCCATGTTTTTGTCTTTTTTTACTGGAGTATTGCTGTAATAGCTACTGCTTTATCTCCGATTAAGTCTGCTGCTTTTTCTGGTTTAATAAAACTGAGCCTCTATCTATTTTTATTTGCCCTCTGTAGTTTCGTTTTACGCTCTTCTCGCTGGCGATCGATCGTTATTGGTGTTTTTCTTCACGTTAGCTTGTTCGTGAGCATTTACGGTCTCAGACAGCAATTTTTTGGCGCGCGACAGTTGGCTACTTGGAACGATCCTGATTCTGCTTTAGCAACCGACGGGCGAGTTTATAGTTATTTGGGCAATCCCAATCTTTTGGCTGGATACCTGATCGGCGCGATCGCTCTTTCAGTTGCCGCAGTTTTTGTTTGGCAGCGTTTTTTACCGAAATTGTTAGCATTAATTATGGTTTTTGTCAACTCCAGTTGTTTGTATTTTACAGACAGTCGCGGCGGTTGGATCGGAATGCTGGCTTTTGGTGCGGCGTTTTTATTGTTGTTGCGTTTTTGGTGGGGCGATCGCTTGCCTCTATTTTGGCGAAAATGGTTGTTACCGATGGTTATTGGTGGTGTAACGGGGGCGATCGCGATGGGATTAATTTTAGTCGAACCTTTGCGGTTGCGAGTAATGAGTATTTTTGCTTGGCGCGGGGATAGCAGTAATAATTTTCGGATTAATGTTTGGTTGGCCGCTATCGATATGATTCGCGATCGCCCTTTAATCGGGATCGGGCCGGGAAACGAAGCTTTCAACCAAATTTATCCCCTCTATATGCGTCCTAATTATACTGCTTTAAGTGCCTATTCTGTTTTCTTAGAGACTGCTATAGAAATAGGTTTAATCGGTTTGAGTATTTTCTTGGGGTTAATATTTACTATTTTTAGTTGCGGACTCGATCGCTTAAAAGTGATGCGATCCGAGCATAATTTACAAGCATTTTGGCTAATCGGCGCGATCGCTGCTATTGTTGGTATGCTGGCTCACGGTATCGTGGATACTGTTTGGTATCGTCCCCAAATTAATACTATTTGGTGGTTGATGGTGGCTATTATTGCTAGTAGTTACCCTAGTTTCAAACAGCAAAGGTAGATCGGAGGTCAGAGATCGGGGTTATGGAAACAAATATCGATTGGTCGAATGTTAGCGATGTAGGTGGTGGATCGGCCGAATATCTTCCAGATTTACTAAAGGAACTAGAAACCAGTCGCGATCGAGAAATATTAGATGTATTATGGGAGAGGCTATATCATCAGGGTTCTGTATTTTCGGCTAGTTTTGCGGCTTTACCCGATATAGTTAGGATTGCCGAACAATGGGATTATTGCAGCGAGCGAGCGAATCTCATTTGGTTAGCGGTAGAAATTATCAGTGGGGAAGATATTGCTAATTTACGTCGTCCCGGACAAGAACAAGATAATTGGACTCCTACTAGCACTCGTATCGATTCAGGTTCTCCCACTAGATCTCGCTATCAAAAAGAAATTGATACTCTTGTACGTCTGATAGAAGAAGATTTACAACAGCCAAACTTATCGAGGATGGATTTTACTCATTTACTCTGCAATATGCTTCCTCTCAAAGGTTATGTCTTATGGAAAGACGTATTTGAATACTTTGGTTACGAATGGGTAGGATATTATGGCTATTGTAGCCATTGTGATGCAGAAATAGACGTTTATACGACTGAACACTCGGCGATCGCTGAAATCAAAAAGAGTAGGACAGAAAAACAACAGACTACACTTCAAGCAATATCCCCAGAATCATTAACCGGAATTGTAAGATGGCTTTATGATACGGCAAAAGATCGAGGTATGAATTCTGTTGCTCAAAAAGTTACCTATATGATGGGAACGGGATCTTGTCCAGAGTGTGGTACTCTCTTTCAAGTTCCAGAACTTATGGGATTTAACGATCTTTATTAGCTATGACGATATAGTTGGAATCGATCGCTTACTTTTACTTAAGTTTTGTAATCTATGTCGATCGACTGTTTATAGGTAAATCGATTTTTAAGGTTCTCTCAAGGGTAGGGAATAAATAAGATCGATCGTTATTTTTTGGATTCTTTATTACAGAAAATGGTTTGTAGTTATTCCCTAGAACCTATAGAAAAGATTTTATATGAACAGAATTAGATCTTTTTTGTTTGCATTATTATCAACACCATGGATAAGTGGTTTCTTGAATGATACTTCTTGCTCGAATCTGAATTTTGAAAAACTTAATAACGCCGATCGTATTGAAATAACTAATAATCGTAGCGATCTTTTAAGGGAAACAACCGATCTCCGCGAAATAGAAGAATTAGCTAATTTTGTTCGGTCTCATCAAGAAGGTTGGTATGTACCTTGGTATGGAAGTCCGGTAGCTCGTGTTTATGCAGACTTTTACCAAGATAATAAATATATTGGTGGTTTTGGAGTCGGGCAAAATTTTTTATCAACTAATGCGTATAGATCTTTTTTGACTTTAAAAATAAACGATCGAGATCGATCGGAGATTATGAAACTATTGGCAGTAGAAGATCCTTATCAAGAAGATCTTAATTAAGTAAGATGGGACGAATAGTTTTAATTATTTTTGTAATCTATTCTTCGATCGGATAAATAACTACCTGCCTTAAAAACTTGTTACTCGTTACTCGTTACTCGTTACTCGCTCCTAATAACGTTTCATTGCCCGAGCCATATCTCTCTCATCTTGGCGACGTTTGAGGGTTTCGCGCTTGTCGTGGAGTTTCTTACCTTTACCCACACCCAAACTGATTTTGACCAAACCCTTCTTAAAATACATTTTCAGGGGTACTAGAGTCAAACCTTGTTGTTCTAATAAGCCGATCAGTTTGTTAATTTCTTTTTTATGTAAAAGTAGTTTGCGAGTGCGACGAGGATCGTGATTAAAATATTGTGCGCTTGCGTTATAGGGCGAAATATGCACGTTGAGCAACCAGGCTTCTCCGTTGCGAATGATTCCGTAACCATCTTGGAGGTTGACTCTTCCGGCTCTAATTGATTTAACTTCCGTCCCTACTAATTCTATTCCAGCTTCGTATGTTTCTAAAATTTCATAAAGAAAGCGGGATTTGCGATTATCGCTGATAATTTTGATCGGTGCTGTTTTGTCTGTTGCCATGATTAATCGTTGGTTCTCGGATCTTTGAATAAAATATTAAATATTAATTTTTAAATACAGCGTAATACTAACATAATATGATACGCTTTAAAGTAGCTGTAAGGCGGGACTTTGGTGCGACTCCCGAAACTTCGCTATAAACGAAACCGTTCGTTTTCGTGCCGTCATTCCCCCTTGTAGCTGGTTATTTTTTTTAATTATATGTCTACGATCTTAAACTGGTCTGTGCGGGAAGAGGAAGTTACTCGCGAAGATCTAGTAATGTTTATTAATGCTTGTTTTGCTTGTACGGGACAAAAAGAATTTTACAGTCGCGGTTATGGCGATCGAGTTTCTATAGATTTTCTTCACGAATATATTTTAGGGAACTATAGACTATTATACGCCCGTACTTTAGCCGCAGGTATCAATCATTTTAATACGGCACAAATTATCCTCAAATTGTTGGCAACTGGTAAAAATATTTTACCGGAAAATAAAACCGAAGAAGGGGCTTTAATTGCTGCTGCTTTAAATAGTTTACCACCGCAAAGAGCTTGGAAACTATTAGAACAATTAAAACAGCGTCGCATCAATAATCGTCGCAGTCGAGCGATCGCTCGCGAATATATCAACCAACATAAGAATATCAATTTTCAAGCGGTAAAATATCGTTCTAAAGTTAGAGAAATTGTCTCTCATATCCATTTAAAATTCAATAGCGAATTGGGAGATTTTTTATTTTCTGGCTGGCAAAAAAGAAGTTATGAAACTGAACTTTTTGAAAAGTTTCGCCAAGCACATTACAGTTCTGAAGCTGTTTATCAACTTCCTTATACTGTAGCGGAGAGTTTAGCAATTAAACATAAAATACCCCGTCAAATATTTTTATCTCGCATCGAGTCGCAAATGACTTTAGGCGAAAAATTGCGCTTACAAAAAACAGCAGAAAGAACGGGTAAAGTAGAAATAGAATTAAATTGGGAGAGATTGCCTTTAACTAAATTAGCTCTTTATATTCTTTCTTTACCGATAAAAAAAAGAGAAGAAAATTGGCATCTTTTTCACAAAGGATTATTAAAAGCAGCCAGAAATATTTTATATAAATCGCCTTTAAAATTAGGCAAAGTTGCTGCTGTTTTAGATTGCAGTTATTCTAGTTCTGGTTCTTCAGAAAAACGTCGCCGTCCTTTAGGAGTTGCTTTGGCAGCCCATTATTTACTTAAAATAGCTTCAGTAGAGTATAAATCTTTTTGGACTGGAGAGATAAAAGAGCCTTTATTAGTAACAGCTAGAGGACAAACAAATTTAGCAACTCCCCTTTTAAATGCCATAGAATATAAACCGGATTTAATTGTTATTATTTCTGATGCTTGGGATAACGATCCGCCTAACGGTGCTGCAGAAGTTTTGCGAGTTTATCGTACAAAATTAGATCGAAAAAAAAGCATTGCAATCGCTCATTTTAATCCTGTTTTTGATACGGATAATTACAATTTACGCAGCATAAGTCCTTTAATTCCTGCTCTCGGTTTGCGAGATGGTTCAGATTTACCAACAATGCTTAATTTTGCTCGTTTTGCTGAAGGTTCGGCTACTCTTCAAGAGTTAGAAAAATATTTAGCTATTCGAGTTGAAAAAATGTTATCTAAAAATAGATCTTAGGTGTTTCTTTTAGGAAATAAAACTAATAACAATTTACTTTTTATTTGAACTTTATATGTCTATCTAGGGAAGAAGTTAGAAATATTAGGATTGTCGATCGCTTTTTTAAGATTAAAATAAATTGCCATGGAGGTAACTATTTTTGAAAATTATTATAAGCTATTTATCGTCGATCGCGCATTAATTCTATTCTAGAAACTATTTGTAGCAATTATTTTTAAAAAGTGGATTAGACTTAGTAATTTAATAATCAAAAAAATATAGAAGATGTTACTTAAAAATAAATATTCTGTATTAGGTCGAAAAAATAAAACTCAGAGTTAACTATTTTAAAATTATGAATCAAATCGATTGTAAAATCCGAAAAGCAGATCCAAACGAAGCAAAAACATTAAGCAAGCTAGCAATTCGTTCTAAAAGTTATTGGGGCTATTCTGAAGACTTTATGAATGCTTGTATAGCAGAACTTACTTATTCTTTGGAAGAGATTGAAAATAAATATTTTTTTGTAGCCGAAAAAGATAATTTAATTATTGGTTTCTACGCGCTCGATCGCCTTTCAAATATCGAAATGGAATTAGATGCTTTGTTTGTAGATCCTGCTTATATTGGTAAAGGTTGCGGTCGTATTTTAATTAACCACGCTAAAAATAAAGCGATCGCTTTGGGAGCATCTAAAATAGTAATTCAAGGAGATCCGAATGCAAAAAACTTTTATATTTCCGCAGGTGGAATAATTTCAGGTAAAAGAGAATCAGCTAGTATTCCAGGTCGTTATTTACCAACATTTATTATTAAATTAAATTGATGAGTACTAAAGCACGATTAATCTCAAAAATATCTTTAAAAGGATTAGAAATAGCCCCTTCTCAAGTTTGGGGTTCGATTCGTTTAGTTCCTTTGTTACGTCAAAATCAAAACAATAATTTACGGCTATTTCGTCGCAGTTATGACGAAGATATAGGAATAGTTAATATCGATAAAAAGTTAAATTATATTTCTTACATTCCCCACGGATTAGTTTTATCTTGGAACGATCGTGAAACTCCTCAAGCAACTTTAGGATCTCAGTTAGCAAGCGATGGCAAAAGTTTAGAATTAAAATGCTGTCGAGGTAATGTAAAACTGAGAATGCTAAATAGAATGGCTAAGAAAGAATCGCCGAATCAATTGCGATTTTTGCCGCTACATTTGGCGATGGAAGGATTTTTATCGATGTATTTTTCCGGCCCTTCAATTACTTGGAATGACTACCCCAGACGGATACTTTCTAAAGGTTTAAATCCGCGATCGGAATATTCTTTTTCAGGTAGCAGCATTAGCGGTTTTGAAGATGCTTTGAGGGTATTTGAAATTCATGAAAATCAAGTCGGAATATTAGTATTTGTTGCAGAAGCTTTAGCCTCGGCTTTTATAGTGCCAAATTCCCAAGATTATCGCGCTTTACATACCAGTTTGCTGCAAGATTTTTATGGGGAGTTAATTTACTATTATGGAATGCTTCGCAATACGAATTATCCGATGGATGTATCTGTAGACGAATCGAAAATTAATAGTATAAAAGAATTAAGAGAAGCAATTTCTAAAATGCGTCGAGACTGGGCCGAGTTTCAAGGTTTTATGGCCGATAGTCTGCTAGATCGACCCTTACAAGCAAAAAGAATTCAAAAGACTGGTATATTCACTTTAGAACGTTTTATTACCGATCTCGATCCTCAAGAAGTAAATCATATTGGTGAGGTAATTGTTTCCCAAAATGGCGATCTAGAATATCTCAAAAGTTATCGTCTTTCTACTTCTCAAACCAAACGAATTTATTTACTCTCTCAACTGGCTAAATACGATTGGAATTTAGAAAATACTGCTATTTCTCTGAATATTAGTCAGAATGAGTTAGTTAAGCGTTTAGAAAGAGTTGGTTTCGGTTATTTATTGAAAGAATCTGTTTTAAATGCTGCTAAGAAAAATAAGCTTTAAAATTTTATTAATTACTTTGAGATTCCAAACGAAGGCTATATCCTCTATTATCGGTACGATAGACCCAAGTACTATCGCCGTCAGTAACTTTGATTCGCCAACCTTCTACTAATGCTTGAGAACAAGCTTCATCTGCTTTAGCTAACCCCAAACAACCATCGGGCCAAACTTCAGTCTTAGCTTCGCTGACTTGAATGTTTTCTGAATTTACTCGATAATTATCAATTATATCTTCGCGAACCGCTTCAAGGACTTCTGGAGGTAAGTCGCTGTTTTGTTTTTGTTCTAGCAATTTTTCCTCCGTTTCTCGAGCTATATTTTCGCTGCGATCGATCTGAGGATCGCTACAAGCAGAACTAATTAGTCCGATCGCAGTAATTAAGCAGAAAACGATCGCCCACATCGGGATAGTGTAACGATAATTGGTTTTTCTAATCGATTTCATTGGACTATTTTTTATTTTTATAAACTATGACTTTATTTTATGTTCGATTGTTCCTCTCTCAGAAATCACGATAGTAGTTTTAATCTTAAAAGAAAATGAAAGTTTTAATTATTTATGCTCATCAAGAACCAAAATCATTCAACGGAGCGATGAAAGATACAGCAGTAGAGACTTTTACAAACAATGGCGATCGAGTGAAAGTTTCCGATCTTTATGCAATGAATTTTAATCGAGTTATAGAAGATTAGTTGTCGACTAAGAGCTATTATCTGGGATAAGCGAAAAATTTGGCAATCGATCGAGTTATTTTTAGTTTAGCGTTATCGCAAAGGCTTGAGGGAAGAATCCTTAAAATTAAAGCATTTTGTTAATGTAAAATTGAAATTTCCTAACCTTTATTTCTACTACTAGACTAATCGATCCGAAAACATTTTTTAAGCTTCCTTCAGGGAATTTAAATTTAAAAAAAATTCAAGATTATTTACTAAATAGTCTGCTTCGATCGGCTTAATCAAAAATAAATCGCTCCCTCTTTTTATACATTCGTTACGTAAAGTTTTGGAATTGGAAAATGATGTGGAAATTATTGGTATTTCGCAACAATTTGGAATTTTTCTTAGCCTTGCAATAGTTATTAAATCTTGATAATTACTTATATCAATTGCAATTAAATCTAGTCGTTCCAAACTTGCTATTTGCAATCCGATATAATTGTCAAACGCTTCGATTATCTCTAAATTTAAAGAGGCAATTTTAGAGCTGATTAAATGTCTTTCTTTTGCAACTCTATCTATTAAAAGAAGCTTCGGCTTTGATTTTAATTTTATCTCATTTTTTGAGTAGCGGTTATCTTTTATTTTCGATAATAACCTTCTTTCTAACCAGCTAATGTATTGTTTTTGTGCCGATATTGTTGTGGTTTTTTGATTTTGAGTTTTTATTGGCAGAGGGGAAGTTGCATATTGATACATTGTTTATCTTCAGTTCAAAAATTTTTTTGCTGATAATTACCCAAAAAATATAGAAAATAAGCATTTGTCACAAGCTAAGCTTGTATCCTGCTTGTCAAGAGACTAATGAAAATTGATTCAAAAAAAGTTGCTTCAGAATGCATTCGAGCCGGACATGGTGCAACAATTAATTTAGCCGGAGCTTTTTATTGTAGTTTTATATCTCAAGGGAAGAGCGCGCCAAGAGACGTTATTATAAATACCAGCATTTAGAAACCTAGATCGATCTACTGACCTACACCGTGCAAATAAAAAGAAAATTGGTATAAATAGATCGCTACTGTCCGAGATCGGAATTTAATCTTAAAGAAAAATGAAAGTTTTAATTATTTACGCTCATCAAGAAGCAAAATCATTCAACGGAGCGATGAGAGATACAGCAGTAGAGACTTTTACAAACAATGGCGATCGAGTGAAAGTTTCCGATCTTTATGCAATGAATTTTAATCGAGTTATAAAAGATTAGTTATCGACTAAGAGCTATCATCTGAGATAAGCGAAAAATTCAGCAATCGATCGAAACTGCTAAAGTTTAGTTTAAAGTACTCTGAGATCTTAGTGCTAGCTCAATCTTGGAGTACTCGAATAACACTAGAACGATCTAGCCAAGATATTCATTAAATCAATTCACCACGAATAACAAAAATCTCTTAGCGCAAAAATATTGGGTATCTAATAAGAGATCCGTTCAAGCCGTTAATTCAATTCAGTTATAATATTATAAAGCCCTAGACATCATAAACAAGGTAGTAGTTTTATGTCGCTTATTCTTGCCATACTAGCTTTTCTCTGTGTAATTCTAAGTTTATATGGTTATTTTTTTAAAAGTGATTGGATAACAAAGCAGAGTTACCAGTTTTTGAAAATTTTATTTTTCATAGAAGGTATTCATCAATTATGGCTCGGTGTTGAAAAAATAATAAAAATGTCTAATAATTATAATATATTTTTAGCAATGTTAAATATTTTTATAGGCGTACTTATAATATTTTTGATTGTATCTTCTCTGAAAAAAGACAACAAATTAAGTGAATAAAAGTAGAGAAAACAGTTATTTATATTAAT
>CAYWIH010000012.1:0-54505 GCA_964458305.1 uncultured bacterium
CGATCGATATAGTTTTGAGTCGAGTTGATTTTTTAGAAACTATTGCGCGATCGATATAGTATTTCAGTCGAGTTGATTTTTTAGAAACTATTGCGCGATCGATCCCAAGAAAAATGGGATTGGTTAGTGGAATGGTGCGATCGGTTTTGAAGTATTAAAATTAGTAAGGTTTGATGCGTGAGTTGAGACCTATGACCCCAGGAATTTGGCTATCGATTATTATTGGCGTGTTATTGATTATTCTGATGATATTAGAATACAGATTCAAATAAAAATTATTTAGTCCCTTTTCGATCGGCATAGAATCAGTTCGACACAGATCGAAGGTAGCTCAGATAAAAGAGGATATCGTCTGGCTGTGGTGGGATGTCGGAACGATCGCTCAGTTGTTGGCAGTAGAGATTGATAGCAACAACTGAAGATTTAGAGTCGATCTATTTAGCGATCGGGAAAATAGTAATTGTCAAAGATCTATCCAGAGTAAATATTTGTTGAAAATTGAAAATCTATTTTTTTGATTAATTTATTTTGTCAAAAATTCTTTTTTTTATTTTTATTAATGCAATTAACCTGAAATTTAGATTAAGAAACTAGAAATGATTTCAATATTTATTACTATTATTAGAACTACTGGCTTAAATAAGTTTTTGACATCAAATTTAAATTTGGCTCTTCAAACTTATGGTTAATAATGTTTGTTATTTTGAGAAAAGGCTATGAAAATAAGTAATAAGCTGCTTTCAGGTTTTTTGACTATTGCTTGTCTATTAGGAATAAATTTTATTTTAACTGAATCAATTATTTTGAATTTACAAAAAAAAATTAATTCAGTAGTAAAAAATCAAGTTAAAGAAACCCAAGCAGATATTGAATTGAATAATGATTTACAACAACTGCGATGGCAATTAACTCAAATATTAATATTAAAACAACAAAATAGTTCAATAGAAAATCAAAAAGAAAAGATTAATAATATTTTACTAAAAAGTATCAAAGATCTTGATGACGATCTAGAAATACATCAAAATATTTTAGAAGAATTGACAATCAATCAAAATAAAACTGAACGAGATAAAATAAAAAATCTAACTAAAGATATTGAGGAATTGGTTGAATTAAAAGAGTTATTAAACCATACTTTTATTAAAGTAGAATATTATTTTGAATTACTAGATACTGAGAGAATAGTTGAAGCACATCAATTTTTGAAAAATGATTTAAAAATATTTTTTGAAGATGATTTAGCCGAAAAATTTCATAAAGAAAGTAGAATTGTTTTAGAAGAATTAGAGAATCAAATAATTGTTATTTTTCAAAAATTAAAGACAAATAATTATTGGTTAGCCGTCTTTAATTTATCGATCTTAATTATAATATTTATTCTAGGCAAATTTTTATATAAATCTTTAATGAAACCTCTGAGTCAATTAAGATCGGCAGCTTTAGAAGTTACGGAGGGAAATCTAAACTATCAATTAAATATTGAAACAAAGGATGAATTGAAAGATGTAGCAGTTTCTTTTCAAGAAATGACTGAAAGCTTGAAAAATAGCACAGTTTCTACTTTTTATTTAAATCAAATAATTAGTTCGATAATTGATAGCTTAATTATTATAGATCTAAATGGAAATATTCAACAAGTAAATCAAGCTACTTGTAATATTTTAGGATATTCTGAAAAAGAATTAATTAATTTAAAATTTAAAAATATTGTTGAAGAATCGGCTTTGAGTCTTAAAGATATAAAAAAATTAGGATATTTAGAAAATAAACAAACAGAGTATATCACTAAGCAAGGAGAAAAAATCCCAATTATTTTATCTAGCTCATTTATAGCAAATAAATTAAATATGCCTTGTGGAATTCTCTGTATTGCTAAAGATATTACTAACAGTTTTGCCGCACAAGAGGAATTAAAAATAAGTCGAGAAAGATATGCTTTGGCTGCTAGTAACCAGGGATTATGGGATTGGGATGTTGTTACTAATACAATTTATTATTCTTCAGGTTGGAAAGAGTTATTAGGTTATCAAGATAATGAAATTAAACCGATAATTAAAGAATGGTTCGATCGTGTCCATCCTGAATACCGCTCATTTTTAAACCGAGCTATTCAAGATAAAAGAACCAGTTTTAAAATTAGTTATCCGATTTTACATAAAGATGGTCAGTATCGTTGGATGTTATCTCAAGGAATTAAATTAAGCGATCGAACAGGGAAACTATATCGTGTTGTTGGCTCGCAAATAGATATTAATACTAATCAAATAGTAGAAGAAAAGTTATATTATACAAGCAGACACGATTTTTTAACAGGTTTAGCGAATCGAACTTTTTTTGAAGAACAATTAAAAAAATTAATCAAAATCAATCAAAAAAATGGAAATTTTTCATTTAGTGTAATATTTATTAATATAGATCGATTTAAACTAATTAATAGTGAGTTGGGATACCAAATTGGAGATAAATTGTTGATTTATATTGCACAAAAGATTCAAGATTGTTTAAAAAACAATGAGTTACTGGCTAGACTTGAAGCAGATGAATTTGCAATTTTACTACCAAAAATAAATGAAATTTCTCAAACTATTAATATAGCAGAGCTGCTGCAAAAAAAACTGAGCTTGCCAATAAATTTGTCAGGAAAAAAGCTCACAGTTAATGCAAGTATGGGAATAGTCTCAAGCAGTGAAAATTACACTAATATTCAAGATATACTGAGGGATGGGAAGAGGGCAATTTCTCAAGCAAAAGCAAATGAGAAAAAGCGTTATATAATGTTTGAACCTAATATTCACGCTGAAAAAATTTTACGAAGCTGGGATCTCGAAAGAGATTTACGCACAGCAATTGCTAAAGAAGAACTAGAGATATTTTATCAACCAATTTTAGATTTAGAAACTATCCAAATAGTAGGTTTTGAAACTTTATTGCGCTGGAATCACCCTCAAAAAGGATTAATTTTGCCGAGTGAATTTATTCCCATTGCTGAAAAAACAGGTTTAATTACAGCAATTGGTAATTGGCTAATTGAAAAAGTAGTAGCTCAAATTAGGATTTGGTTAGAACAAGACGAAATCTTTGATAATATGTTTTTAAGCATGAATGTTTCTATTTTTCAGTTGAAAAATTCTGAAGGAAAAGATTTAGTTTATAAATTAAAACAGCTGATTGTAAAGGATCGAATTAAACCAAAATTCTTAAAAATAGAAATAACGGAAAGTGCTATTATCGAAGATGTAGAAAAAGTCGGGAATATTTTGCATGAAATTAAAGATTTAGGCTTCAAAATTGCAATAGATGATTTTGGAACGGGTTATTCTTCATTAGCTAGTTTACACTTATTACCGATAAATAGTTTGAAGATTCATAACTCTTTTTTGAGCGATCTTCAAGCACAACCTTATAAATTAGAGTTAATCAAAATAATAATAAATTTAGCTAAAAATCTTGGCATCAGTTTAATTGTTGAGGGAGTAGAAACGAATAATCAATTAGCAATTTTAAAAGAATTTAATTGTAAATATGCACAAGGATATTTATTTTCCGAACCTGTAAATGCTGATGAAGCAAAACAAAAAATTATCTCCAGCCTTAGTTGTTCTCTCAACCAGTAAAAAGCCAATTCTCTTTAAAGTATTTTCCCAAACTGAACAAACTTTGACTGCTCTCAAAGATAAGCGATAGACTGTTGCTTTAAATTAAGATAGCGATCGCCACTATGAATTTATTGCATGGATAACACTTTTCTTATTTTCACTCTTGTTTGCAGTATTTTGTCAAGCAAAATCTATTATATTTAATAATTAGTCTATACCGATTTAAAAATAGTTTTTTAACAAAAAAATTAGATTTTATTAACTATTATTTCAGTATAAAAAATTGTTAAAATTGCTGAATTTAGCAGAAAATAGGCAAGATAATTACGAATAAATATATGAAACAATCTAAGGACTCTCTAAATCATGTTCGATCTCGTTCCTAATTTATCGCCAGATCTGTATTTTAAATTGATAATTGTAGTTACAGTAATATTAGAAGCGGTTGGCATAGGATTTCTGATTTATCGTAGTAACAAAAATGCCAAAAATCTCTAACTGGGAATTTAAGCGATCGAACTTATAATAAAATCCGATCGCTTTGCTAAAATTAATTCAAAATCGCTTTTTCGACTCGTTCTTTATCCAATTCTTTGCCAATAAATACTAAACGAGTTTGACGGGTTTCTTCTTTATCCCAAAAGCGATCGAAAAAGGAATCGAAACGATTTCCTACTCCTTGCAATACCATTCGCATCGGTTTGTTGGGAACGTCGATAAAGCCTTTAATGCGATAAATTTCTGCTTCTTTTACTAATTGTTGCAGTTTTTTAGTTAAAGATTTCGGTTCGAAAGATCGATCCAAAATTAATTCTACCGAGTTAATTTCGTCGTCGTGTTCGTGTTCTGCTTCGTTATCGTGATGGGAAGGACGACTATCTAAATTATCTTCTACTGCTGCATTAAAACCTAGTAAAAGATCGGGACTAATTTCCCCATCTTGACAAGGAATAATTTTCACTCCGGTAGGTATTTCTTTTTGTAAATATTGCTTGACTTTTGCTAAACTTTCTGAATCTAATAGATCTGTTTTAGTTAGCAATACCAGATCCGCACAAGCTAATTGATCTTCAAAAAGTTCTTCGATCGGAGTTTCATGATCTAAATTGGGATCGGCTTGTCTTTGGGCTTCTAAGGCATCTAAATCGCCAACTAAAGTACCTTTAGCTAAAGCTTCGGCATCTACTACAGTAATCACACCATCGACGGTAGCAGAGTTTTTAATCTCGTGCCAGCGAAAAGCTTGTACTAGAGGTTTGGGTAATGCGAGGCCCGAAGTTTCGATTAAGATCGAATCGATTTTATCTTTGCGATCGAGCAATTGAATTATTGTCGGATAAAATTCTTCTTGGACGGTACAGCAAAGACAACCGTTAGTAAGTTCGACGATATTATTTTCTGGGGTTTCGTCTTCATCGCAGATCTGACAAGATCTTAAAAGATCTCCATCTATACCGACTTCGCCAAATTCATTTACTAAAACAGCTATTTTACGTCCTTGGTTATTTTGCAAAATATGGCGCAATAAAGTAGTTTTACCAGCACCGAGAAAGCCAGTAACGACAGTAACGGGTATTTTATGCATCGTTAATATTATCCTAAAATTGCTGAAGATAAAAATGCTGCACCAGCACCAGCAATTAAAAATCCGGCGAAGCGTAAATTAAGAGCTGGTTGGGATGCTATTTTGAAAGTGTATTTAGTGGTTGCAAAAGCAGTTAAAGAAATAGCCAGTTGCATGGCTGCAAAGCCAGCTAAATAAGCGACTAATGGAGTCATTTGCGCCCCGACGATCGATTCTCCGTAAGCATAGCCGTGAAAAATTCCAGCTATTGTAACAGTAGCGATCGAGCCGATTAAGTTAGGAGAGTTTTTCATCGCTAACATGACACCCAACGTTAATACCGATGCAGAAATGATTATTTCCGGTACTGGTAAATCGATATTGAGTAAGTGTATTCCCGTCCCTAGCATCGTGGCAAGAATAAAAGCAACGGGGATAAAAATGCCATTTTTTTGCTTTAAAGCTGCTAACATTCCGATCGCAATTACAAAAGCAAAATGATCGACTCCGATAATGGGATGGGCTAAACCTGCTAAAAACCCTTCAAATAAATTCTTGGGAGTTTCCCCTCCAAAAGCGTGGTGTGCTGTTGCTGGAGAGGCAATAACGAATGTGGTTAAAGCGATCGCGATCGCTGGTATTAATAGTTTGTTGCTAATTTTTTTTCGCTCGATCTTTGTCATTTTTGATTTTGATTTTCTAAAATTATTTCGTAGGGAAAGAAAGAGTAATACATTATTTATCTAACTCGCAAGTCAGAACTAAATAATTAACTAAATTGTTCTCGTCTATACTTTGATTTTTCGCCAAATATGGTAATTTAAAATAGCGAGCGAATATCAAACTGAATCGAGCAAAATAGGATTGTAAATCTTCTATTTTTATAAGCAGGACGATCTCTAAGATTTCAGCCTGTTATCGAGCGATATTTAAACAATTTTCTTTTAAATTTTTGACAAAATTAAATCAAAAAGTATAGCGAAAGGCTCTTTTCTAGCTGCAATACTTTACCTACAGCCAAAATCGCAATGTAGCGGCAATTTAATAATTTTAATTAAGATTTTATTTAACATCATCCGTACCTCGCAGACTAAATAATTGATAACAAACTGACTCGGCGGGCATCCTGACTCAGAAACTTATTATTTCATCACAGTTGCGGGACAGCGTCGGATTTACACCGAACTTTCCCCGTTTCCTTCGATAGCTGAACCCAATCGAAACCGAGAGTTATATTTTACCATGTAATATCAAAGCGCGATCGAAGATCGAATAAAAACAAATTCAATACTAATTTTTCGCTCTATTTTTCGCACAAAGTCGGTCGAGATTTTCTAATTTAAACAAACTAGGATCGTAAGGTACGGTCGCGCTGCGATAGGCGACAGTCCTCGAATACAATCGATCTAAATTAGTTGCGGGCATAGTTAAATATAAAATATCACCGGAATTAAGCTGAGTTTCTAAAAGATCCCAACCGCGAATAATTGTTTTATCTCTTTCTAAAAACAAAGGTACGAGGTCGGCAACTTTAGCAGCATCCTTAACTAAAGAAGCTCGGAAAGGATGATCTGGGGAGATTTTAGTAGCTAAAGCAACCCAAAGTAAATCTTTAGTCATGCCATTACCCAACACCTGTCCTCCTAAAGCTGCTGCTGCAAAAGAAGGGGTAGCTATTTGTAAAGGACAAAGTACGCGATCGAATTTAAATACTTCTTGCATCGATCGGGCTAGTCGGGCATCTTGCACTCTCAATACCAATCTGATCTGAGGGGCTAAACCTTTAGCAGTTAAAGCAATTTCGACGTTAGTCATATCTTTGCTAGTAACGGCGATCGAACAGTCTGCTCGCGCGATATTAGCTGCGTTTAAAGCTCCCGCAAAAGTAGCATCGTCTACGATTACAGGTATGCCCATACCCCGGACTGTTTTCAAAAAGCGATTGTTAGGATCTGGTTCTATAACTACTACTTCGTAGCCTTGAGCGTGGAGTTGACGAACTATTTGCAGCCCGATCACCCCCAAACCACAAACAACGTAATGATTCCGGTTCGGAACTCTAGCAGCGTCCCAAAATTGTTTGATGCGAGTACCGAGAATAAAATCGTTAGTTAGAGCGTAACAAAGACCGATTACACCCGTACCGACCACCATCATAACTGAGGTGAAGATTTTGATACTATTCGGGGCTGTTTCGGCTACTTGTTCTTGACCTCCGGCCCCGGTGATCATTCCGATCGAAAAATAAAGCGCGTCTACTGCCGAAGTATTTAAGTCAACACAAACGTAAGTTAAAGTAGCTAGGGCGATAATTGCTAGCAAAGCTAAATTAACTAAAATTACCGGACTGATGTAAGGTTTGTATCTTTGCAGGTTGGCGATCCCTCGATATAATTTTTTGAGCCGATCGCGGTTGCGAGTTCCCGCGCTAGGAGGGTGCGCGACGATGATTCGATCGCCTATTTTTAAACTTTCTCCTTTTAAGAGTGCTTCGACTACGTTATGCTCGCCTTCACTGGGATAATAATACATCCACATCATTGTGGGATTGTCCCATAATTGTTCGAGCTTTTTGCCTAACCAGGGGTGATTTGCTGTAATTAGTTCTTCGGTTACCGGCCAGGTTCGATCGAATAAGGATAATTGTCCGATCGCTTTATTTCCCAAACTCGCAAAGGCAAAAATTGGCGCGGCGATCGCCGAAACGCTCATGCTCAGATGTTCCCCTAAAGTCTGGTCGAGACGTTCTCCTAATGTTTGATTGAACAAACGATTGACAATTTTTAAATGGGGATTGAGCAGTCTTGCCGTTGCTACAATTGCTAAATTGAGTGCGTCATCATTATTGGCAATTACTAGAGTGTCTGCTTCTTCAATTCCTGCCTCAATTAAAGTTTTTTCCGAGCGTAGTTCGCCAATAATAATATCCTTATTTTCCCCCGACACGGGCGAATCGTTTATTCCTACTACTGCTACACCTTGCTGCTTTAGTAATTTAAAAATTCTCCTACCCGTGCGACTCAAGCCACAAACAATTATTTGGGGTTTCATTGTTTCATCTTTTTTTATAGCCAATTTGCTTTTTCTATTTTTGCGTGAAGAAAAACATTAAATTGTTACGCTTTTTGCTTTTTTCTTATGTTGCGATTTTTTTCCTGAAAATTTTCCTAATTCTAAATTTTATTTTTTTTGTTTATCTCGATTCAAAATATTTTTTCTTAAATCTACTCGATTCTACGCTTTTCTTAATATATGTTCATATGTTTTGACAAACAAACATCTTCTTCTTCCTTTAAAAAAAAGATTACATCACAATCTGTTTGTTTGGGTTCAACCCAGATAAATATTTTTAGATTTATCGAACAATACTTGCAATTGGTGATAAAAATAGATTAAGTTAAATAATATAAAAATTATTTAAAATCAAAAAAGAAAAAATGCAAAGTAGCCCTTCGCACCAAAATTATTGGGCAATGTTGTTAGGAATATTAACGACTATAACAGTTGCTTATGGTTGTACTCCCCAGAGAAACGAAACGCAAAAACAACCGATCGATAAAGAAGTATTAGATATAACAGTAAGTGTCGAGCCGCAGAAATATTTTGTTGAAAAAATTGGCGGCGATCGAGTTAAAGTTAATGTCATGGTTCCAGCAGGATCGGAACCCCATACTTACGAACCAAAACCTCAACAATTGCGAGATCTAGCCAAAGCCGAAGCTTATATTATTGTTGGTGGCGATTCTTTTGAAACAGCTTGGCTGCCGAGAATTAAAAGTGTTAATAATAATTTAGCAGTGATTGATTCGGGTGAAGGAGTTGCGAGAATTAAAATAGATTCAGCTCATCACCATCACCATCACCATCATCACGAAGAAGAAGAAAAAGTAAAAGAAAGCGGCGATCCTCATATTTGGCTAGCTCCAAGCGCAGTTAAAATTCAAGCCAAAAATATTTATGAGGGATTAATAAAAATCGATCCGGCCAATCAATTAGAATACGAACAAAACCTCGAAGAATTTATAACAGAAATAGATTCCCTCGATGACAAAATCGAAACAAACTTAGCAGGAATAAAAAATCGTAAATTTATCGTATTTCATCCAGCTTGGAGTTATTTTGCTAGGGAATACAATTTAGAACAAATTGCGATCGAAGTAGAAGGAACAGAACCCAGCGCGGCAGAATTAAAAGACTTAATCGCAACAGCTAAAAAAGAAAATATCAAAATAATATTTATCGAGCCTCAATTTTCCCAAAGATCTGCCGAAGTAATTGCCAAAGAAATTGACGGCAAAGTAATAGAGATCGATCCCTTAGCTCCAGACTGGGCAAACAATCTCTTAAAAGTTTCCGAAATTTTTGCTAACGAATTAGATCGCGAAGAACGAAGTAATAAAATAATGCTTCTGGGAACTATAAAAATCGAACCAAAATATAGATCGCGGCAAAAACAAACAGAGTAACAAGATTTTAAAAATGGAAAACATCGCAATCGAGATCGACAATCTTTCAGCAGGATACGGTTCAAAACCGATTTTAAAAGGAATCGATTTAATCGTAAAAGAACTAGACTTCATCGGCATAATCGGCCCCAACGGAGGAGGAAAAAGTACCCTACTTAAAGTACTTTTAGGACTGATAAAACCCATGCAAGGACAAGTAAAAATAATGGGTAAATCGGTCGAATGGGGTAGACAATCGGTCGGTTACGTGCCCCAATTTGTCGAATTCGATCGCAACTTTCCCGTCCGAGTAGAAGAAGTAGTGCAAATGGGTCGCTTGGGACAGCGCAAATTATTTCAACGCTACAACAGCAAAGATCGATCGATCGTCAAACAAGCATTAGAAAGAGTAGAAATGTGGGAAATGCGTCGCAGACCCCTAGCCGAACTTTCAGGAGGACAGCGTCAGCGAGTCTATATCGCCCGGGCATTAGCTTCTCAGCCCAAAATACTTATCTTAGACGAACCAACCGCTAGCGTCGATTCTCGCATTTCTGGTAGTATTTACAAACTGTTGGGAGAACTCAACCAATACATGACAATTATTTTAGTTTCTCACGATTTAGCCTCAGTTTACGCCCACGTCAAAAGTATCGGCTGTCTCAACCGTACTTTACATTATCACGGCGATAAAGAAATTACCTCAGCAGCGATCGAACAGACTTACAAATGTCCCATCGATCTAGTAATGCCCGATCGCACCAGAGAAAAAACTCGTATAGTCAGGGATAGTTTAGATCGTGTTTGAAGAGGTTATTGAAGCATTACAATTAGATTTTATGCGTCACGCACTCCTAGCTGGAGTTTTAGTCAGTATTGCTTGCGGAATAGTCGGCAGTTTTGTCGTAGTTAACCGGATCGTCTTTATTAGCGGCGGAATAGCCCATACTGCTTATGGTGGAGTCGGTTTGGGGTATTATTTCGGTTTTAACCCCGTTATTGGCGCGATCGCTTTTGCTTTATTAGCTGCTGTGGGAATGGCAACAGTAGAACGCTCGACTAAAGAACGTGCCGATACTATCATTGGCGTAATGTGGGCCGTAGGAATGGCAATAGGTATTATTCTCATCGACCTCACTCCAGGTTATAAAGCCGATTTGATGAGCTATCTTTTTGGCAGCATTCTCGCCGTTCCTCAAGAAGATTTACAAATTATGTTAATCTTAGATCTTATTATTGGCGCGATCGTATTTTTACTTTATAAAGAATTATTAGCTATTTCTTTCGATCCGGTTTTTTCTACTACTAGAAGAGTTCCGGTTAAAGGTT
Source organism: uncultured bacterium (assembly GCA_964458305.1). Lineage (GTDB taxonomy): Bacteria > Cyanobacteriota > Cyanobacteriia > Cyanobacteriales > JASJDA01 > JASJDA01. The sequence continues at coordinate 10,938 of CAYWIH010000012.1, forward strand.
TATATTTAATTTTAGTTGCTGCGATCGCTTTAACTGTAGTTATGGTAATGCGAGTTGTCGGCTTGATTTTAGTGATTGCTTTATTAACTATTCCCGCCGCGATCGCTGGAAAGTTTGTTAAAGATTTAAAGCAAATGATGGTTTTGGCTAGCATTTTAGGCATCATTTTTACTAACATCGGTTTGTGGCTATCTTATTTTTTAAATTTAACTTCGGGCGCGACAATTATTTTAGTTTCTGGTGGAGCTTATTTGCTCAGTTTGTGTTTGATAAGTTTACAAAATAAATTAAAATTGCCAAGGCAAGTATATTAATAAATGAAGGGACTTACCATGGTACGTTAGTACAGAATTCAGAGGTTCGCCGTACGCTTATTAAAATTAAAAATTAAAAAGTCAAAAAAAATAATATTTGTTATAGAAAAAAATTGATATTATCAAATAAAGTTAAAAATAATAAAATTATAATTTTATTGCAGTTGAAATAAATATTAGGACATTTAAAACGGGCAAAAGGGTTAAATCTTAAAAGTTATTCATCTTATTTCTTCCTTCTTCCTTCTACTATTTGCTACTTTAAATTCGATCGCATGACTGATAAATTTCTAGGAAAAAACATCATTATTACCGGAGGATCGAGCGGGATCGGCAAAGCTTGCGGTAAAAAGTTTGCCAGTTTGGGGGCGAATATTACGATCGTCGCTCGCGATGAAAATAAATTATCAATTGCTAAAAAAGAAATAGAAAAAAATAGCCAAAATAAAACGCAAAAAATAGTCGATCTCGTCGCCGATGTTAGCGATCGCAGCCAAATAGAAAAAGCGATCGAACTGAGTGTAAATAAAATTGGCGATCCAGATATATTAATAACATCTGCTGGTATTGCCGTACCAGGTTATTTTCAACAACAATCCCTAGAAATATTCGAGCGATCGATGGCAATTAATTATTTTGGTTCGCTTTATGCAATTAAAGCAGTTTTGCCATTTATGATAAATAAAAAACAAGGACATATCGTCTTAATTTCTTCCGGTGCGGGGGCGATCGGGATTTACGGTTATACTACTTACAGCCCGACTAAATTCGCTCTGACAGGTTTAGCAGAATGTTTGCGATCGGAACTAAAACCTTTTAAAATAAATGTCTCTATTGTCTATCCTCCCGATACCGATACCCCCCAACTCCAAGCAGAAAATAAAACTAAACCAGCAGCTACTAAAATGATTGCTGGTACTGCCAAACTTTGGAATGCCGAAAATGTCGCTAAAATAATTGTCGAAGGAATTGAAAATAATTATTTTAAGATCGCGCCCGGTTTAGAAATGACTTTACTCTTAAAATTAAACAGCTTTTTAAAGCCTATTTTAAATTGGTACTTCGATCGCATCGTCGCAAAAAATTTTGAAAATAAACCATAATCAAAAAATCTCCCTAACTTCTGTACCGACGTATCATGGTACGTCCCTTCCTACCTAGATCCCTAAATAATGTTCTCTCACATCCCAGTATTAACTCAAGAATTAATATCCGGTTTAAATATAGTTCCCAAAGGACATTATTTAGATGCTACCGTAGGCGGAGCAGGTCACAGCAGCCTCATTTTAGCTCAATTTCCCGAGATTAAACTTACAGCCATCGATCGCGACGAAACGGCTATTTTAGCTGCTAAAAATAGGTTAGCAGAATATGGAGAAGATCGGATCGAATTTTGGCACGGTAATTTTGCCGAATACGAACCAGGAGAGCGACGCTTTGATGGCATAATAGCAGACTTAGGAGTCAGTTCGCCCCAATTAGATAACGCCGATCGCGGTTTTAGTTTCCAGCAGACAGCAGATCTCGATATGCGAATGGATCGCAGCCAGTCCCTGACCGCAGCAGAAATCGTCAATCACTGGAAAGAAGTAGAATTAGCCGATATATTTTATAAATTAGGTGAAGAAAGATTTTCCCGCAGAATTGCCAGAAATATTACCCAAAAACGCCCCTTTACCACCACAACAGAACTAGCATCGGCGATCGCTGCTTCCGTACCAGCCAAATATCGTTACGGTAAAATAAATCCAGCCACTCGAGTTTTTCAGGCTTTAAGAATAGCAGTCAATCAAGAATTACAATCTTTAGAAACTTTTATAGATCTAGTTCCCAATTGGCTCAAAATAGGCGGAACGATCGGCATTATTAGCTTTCACTCCTTAGAGGATCGTATTGTCAAACATAGCTTTCGCAACTCCGAGCGATTAAAAGTTTTAACCAAAAAACCAATTGTAGCTTCAGAAGAGGAAAGAGCAAAAAACCCCCGATCGCGATCGGCTAAACTAAGATTCGCTCGACTCGAGCAGTAAAATATGAGTTTAAATGTGATTAGGTCGGGTTGGGAATATTACTCGAGCTAGTTTAACATTTTTAATTTTTCACCTTAGTTATGTCAAATTCTCCTTCATTAAGAGATCGCTACGCAGAATTGATCGATCGCATCGTCGATACTACCCTCAAAGGCAAAATACGCTCGAAAGTACAAGTATATAAAATGTTAGTCAAAGAGATCGAACCCGGTACGGGAGAAATCTTCGAGCGCATCTTACAAGCCAAACTTAGCGATACTGAAGCACAATTAGAAACAAAAATTAAAGCAAGTCGAATTCTGCGATCTTTACAAACTATCGAAGGAGAGTGGGACAGATGGCAAAAAGAAAATCAAACTCAAGATGCGATCGCCACTGCTACCCAACAAATTCTTAATGCCGAAGCGAGCGATCGTTTTACTACTTTATTAACTATTATCGACCCCAACCAAAGCCAAGTTTTAACTACTTCAGAATTACAACAATTAGCTCGATCTTTAGAGGAAGCTAATTTATCTGAATTTGCTGCTGGGATCGTCGATGGTTTGGCTGCTTGGCAAAAATTAGAGCCAGATCTGGTAAGTTGGATCTACGAAGCAGGACAAAGTAATTTGGGGTTTGGCGAAACAGTCGAAACTAAAGGCCCTTGGTTTGTCTACTCTCAAAAAGTAAACAGTCCTTTAGTTAAGCAATTATTTAATACTTTAGCTTTCAATCAATCTTTAGTAGAGTTTGCCGCCAAACAAAACAATATAGAAGCTTCTGCTTGGGTAGAATTGGCGATCGTTTTACAGTTTTTACAGCGCGGTTTGGTTCAGTTTTTCGATCGGCGCATTTACAATGCTAAATTAGGGGCCAAACTTTCGATCGCAACTTTTTTGACTTTTTCTGTTATTTGGTCGCAATTAGCTAGCGGTTTAAATCGTTTTGCGACTAGCTATGCTGATGGTTGTTTTAAAATCACTTTACAAATTTTGCGGATCTTTTCTCAAAGAGAATATTTCCCTTTATATGGCGGAATTTTTGCCTCTTTTTCTGGAGAATATCTCAAAGAAACAATTAATTATTTAGACGAACCTTTAAGACGGGGCGAAGGGACTTTAGAAAAAGCAAGAATTTTAACGATCTTGGGCTATTCTTTTAAAGCTCGAGGGATTTATGAAAAAGCGATCGAATTTCATCAGCAAGCTTTAGAAATTGCTAGAGTTGCCAAAGATTCAGCTTGCGAAATTGCCAATCTCAATCATCTCAGCCGCACTTATTCAGCTTTAAAAAATTATCCAGAAGCAATTAATTATTCTCAGAGGGCTTTAATATTAAGCCGTCAGTGTGGCGATACTTTGGGACAGGTAAATGCTTTAACTAATTTAGGTTATAGCGAAGTCTTGCAAGCCAAAGAAATTGAAAATATCGCACCGGAAATATACGAAAGATCGATCGAATATTTACAGCAAGGTTTGGCTTTAGCCGAAAAGTTAAATGACGGTCAAAGTAAGGCTTTATGTTATAGCAGTTTGGGCATTGCTTATATTTTTTTAGAACGTCCTCAAGCAGCAATTAAATCTTTAAAATCTGGTTTGGAATCGGCTCGTTTTTCTGGAGATTTATACTTGCAAGGAATCAATTTAACTTATTTAGCAGAAGCCTATTATCTGAGTAATTCTTTGGGAGAAGCTATTCTAAATGGCTGTTTGGCTATGTATCTTTTAGAACAAATTGGTGCTAAAGAATGGCGGCAAAGTGCGGGTTTGATTGCAGTTATTAAAGGCAAACAAGCAGATAATTTTGAGAAGCTCCTCCAGCAAATTAGACCCGAAATTATTGCTGCTATTGGCGTAGATGGTTACGATTATCTTCCAGAATTGCTCGAGAAATATAATAGTTAATTAGAAGCAAAAAAAAATGACGGGCCAAAAGCCCGTATATTGTATTAAAATAATTTTTATGTATTTGTTAGCTTCTAGCTTAGCCCTCAATACTGGGGGCTTCCATTGCAACTTCTGCAGGAGATCCCGAGGCTAAGAGTTGTGGGAAATTGTGAGCGTTAGGTTCGTGCATTTTTTGAAAACCTAAATTAGCACGGTTGAGAAGATCTGCTTCGGTAGGAATGATGTGACCTTGAGCATCGATTACGGAACGATTAAAATTAAATCCGTTTAGATTAAAGGCTGTAGTACCGATCGCCAGGGTTGAAATCCAAATACCAATCGTCGGGAAGATGACTAATAATTTATGAACTGTACGATGATTGCGGAATCCTAAAGATGGTATTAGCAAACGACCTAAGTAACCGTAGTGACCTGCTAAGAAGTTATAAGTTCCTTCTTTTTGACCGAATTTGTAGCCTTTATTGACAGATTCGTTTTCAGTTGTTTCGCGGATAATGGTAGACTCGACTAAAGATCCGTGCATCGCACTGAGTAATGCCGCGCCGAATAATCCAGCAACTCCTAACATATTTAAGGGGTTCATTACTAGATTGTGTTCTGCTTGTACCGAGAACATAAAGTAAAACGTACCGCTAATTCCTAAAGGCATACCTTCAGAGAAACTACCTTGACCGATAGGATATATCAAGAATACTGCTGTTGCTGCCGAAACTGGTGCGGAAAATGCCACCGCGATCCAAGGACGCAGTCCCATACGATAACTTAATTCCCACTGTCTTCCTAGAAAAGCCCAAATACCAATTAAAAAGTGAAATATAATTAACTGATAAGGCCCGCCATTGTAGAGCCATTCTGCCATCGAATCTGCTTCCCATAAAGGATATAAATGCAGTCCGATCGCCGCGCTTGTGGGTACTACTGCTGCAGTAATAATATTATTACCTTCTAATAAAGCACCTGTTACTGGTTCTCTAATTCCAGCCATATCTACAGCTGGTGCTGCGATAAAAGCAATTAAAAAACAGATTGTTGCTGCTAAGAGAGTGGGAAACATTAACAAACCAAACCAGCCTATATATACGCGGTTGTCAGTACTAGTTATCCACTCACAATATTGTTCCCATCTACTTCTCTGGGACTGGAGTGCTTGAGGTTGCATACTCATTAGCTATCTCCTCTTACTAAACTTCAATTTTTCTTCACGGTTCTATGTTAACAATTATTAAAAACTTTACGAATCCTCCGAAAGTGTGATGTACAATTTAATTTTGTTTTCGAATACCATACTGGGGAGGGAGGAACGAATAACTATTTATAGTACTATTTATTGGCCCGAACTCGATATTACTTCGGCTACCGAATGAGGCTTATAAATCCATTGTAAATTCAAGTATTGTTGTATCGATCGCAATAATTCTGCTTCATCGACTGGTTTGCTCAAAAATACATCGCACTCGAGAAATTGACGGATTTCTTCGCTAATAGCAGTTGCGGAAATAATAATTACAGGAATATCGCGGTATTTTCGAGACGATCGTAATTGTTTGGCTGATGTAAAACCAGTTTTTTCTGGCATAAATAAATCGAGACAAATTAGATCGGGCCGTTCTATTTCCATGACGGTAAACATATTTTCACCGTTTTCGGCCGTAATTATTTTAAATCCTAAAGGTTCGAGAATATTAACTAACAACCAACGATTTGCTTTTTTATCGTCTACGACCAGGATAGTACGTTGTTGTCCTTTATATCCCAATATATTGCTTATATTCAGTTTAGATCGATCTAAATTAACCGGATTTATTCCTAAAGGAAATTCAGCCTCAAACCAGAAATTAGAACCTTTACCTAAAATACTTTTTACTTGTAGCTTCCCTGCCATTAAATCCACCAGTTGCTTGGCGATCGATAAACCCAAACCAGTGCCAATATTAGCCGATCGCCCTTCTTTTGCTTGTTCGAAAGGCTCGAAAATTTTTGCTTTTTCTTTCTGGCTAATTCCCACTCCAGTATCGATTATTTCAAAACGTATTTTCTGTTGGGATAAGTCTTTTGCTATTTCTCGATCGTAAATTCCGGTAGCCCTTAACATGACTCGACCGCGATCGGTAAATTTAATCGCATTACTTAACAAATTGATTAAGACCTGTTGCAATCTTTTTTCGTCTCCGATGATGCGATCGGGTAAATTTTCCGATTTAACGATTATTTCTAGTCCTTTTTCTCTAGCTTGGTTTTCAACAATTCCCACAACTCCATTTAAAAGATCCCTTAAGTTAAAATTGATAGGATCGAGTTCGGTTTTGTTGGCTTGATTCTTGGAAAAATCCAAAATATCGTTAATTAAATTTAATAAATAATAGCCACTTTTTTCGATAATATTTAGCTCTTCAATTCGCTCGGAATTATAATTAAATTCTCTTTTCAATACTTTTGTGTAGCCGATAATACTATTGAGGGGAGTTCGCAATTCGTGAGAGATATTGGCGATGAATCGATCTTTAGCTAAATTAGCCGATACTGCATCGTCTTTAGCCCTTTTTAGTTGGTCGAAAGATGTTTTTAATTGGGTTGCCATTTGATTGAAAGAAGAACTGAGAATTCCCAATTCATCTTCTCGCTTAATATTGACATGGCGATCGAGTTGTCCGCTAGCAATGGTTAAGGCCGCATTGCTGAGTTGGGTGACTGGTTTAATCAAACGATTTGCTAAGCAAATAGTTAAAATAGTCGTTCCGGCGATCGTAATAAAAGCAATTAAATAAGCTAAATTTTCAAATGCTATTTTACTTTTTAAAAATTCTTGTTTTTCTTGAAGTACGAATACACCCCAACCATTTTGGTTGATAATACCGTGAGAAATCCATTCGACTCCTCGATTATCTTTGAAGGATATAGTGGTTTCTTCTTCGCCATTTTTTAAGAGACGTTTGACTGGGGGATAGGTACTAAAATTAGTTAATTCTGATTTAGAAAGATACTGAATCTTAGGGTGAACTAAGATATAACCGTGGCGATCGACTACGAATGCGTAACCAGTTTCACCAAATTCTAGCTGACCTACTTGTTGGGTCAAAATATTTAGATCGGTACAAATTGCGGTTACTGCGGCGATTTCCGTGCCATTTTTCAGGGGAGAAGATAGGCATAAATTGGGTTGTTCGTCGTTGCTATTTATTAAAGTCTCGTAATTAATATTATTCCCGTTGAGAGCGGATTGAAAATATTCTTTGTCTCCATAATATTTCGAGTTTTGTTCTTTGCTATTATCGGCGATACTCCAACCATCTCGATCGATTACAATTGCTTGGGAAAGATGTTTGTATGTATTGACTATTTCTGAGAGAATAATTTCTTGCTTTTCGATATTCCCTGCAATCATATCTGGTTGTTTGTTTAAATTTAGCAGGGCTAAAACGTTAGATTTTTCCCATCTTTCTATGCTTTGAGCGAGTAATTCTGCTTTTAATTCGAGATTTTCTTGAGATTCTTGAACGATAGTTTTTGAAGCTCTCTCGCTAGCTAAAAAAATAGCTACGGAAATTAATGGAATGATGCCAGATAAAACCAACAAAGGCATTCTAACTCTTAAACTTTTAAAAAAAGATACTTTCATCATTTTAAAATATCGATCGCAATAAAATAAATTATCTGACTGGGGCGAATTATTTTCTTATAAGGCAAAGTATAGTAGTTCTTAAAGAATTTTAATCTAGATCCGTTATACTTCTTTAATTTTCAGCTAACAAGCAATTATTGTTTGCTGAGATATCTTTTATCTAGAAATTATTTCCAAAATACTATAAAAAAATCTTATTTAGATCTGTCGGGAGAAATATTCTCCCATCCTCAAAAAAAATGTATTTTATTGAACTGCAATAATTGTTTTAAAATGAGACAAAAAAAAGAGCTTCCACGAGAAAGATCCGATTGACATATTGTAAAAATCAATTTCGAGAATTTACTTAATTTCGCTCAAAATTAGTCAAAATTAATTTCTGGCCCTTGGGGAACGATTCCAGTAGGATTGATATGAGGATGGCTCATGTAATAATGGGTTTTAATATGTTCTAAATTACAAGTTTCTTTAACTCCAGGATATTGATACAAATTTTTGAGATAATTCCAAAGGTTGGGATAGTCCCAAAGATGGCGAATATTACACTTAAAATGAACGTAATAAACCGCATCAAAGCGAATTAAAGTAGTAAACATACAAAAATCAGCTTCGGTGAGAATATCGCCGCATAAATATTTTTGTTTTGCCAATATTTCTTCCCAATAGTCTAAAGCTTCGAATAATTTAGTAACTGCTTCGCTATAAGCTGCTTGAGTCGTGGCAAAACCAGCGCGATAAACACCATTATTAATCGGTTGATAAATAGTATCGATCGCTTTATCTATTGCCGATTTTAAATTTTCGGGACAAAAACTAACTGTATTTTTAGCAATACTATTAAATTCTTCATCCAACATGCGGATAATTTCGCGAGATTCGTTATTAACAATAGTATTATTTTGCTTGTCCCACAATATAGGTACTGTAACCCTTCCGGTATATTGAGAATCTGCTTTTGCGTAAATTTCTCGGAGATATTTAGCATTATTAATCTTGTCGGGAATCGAGCCGGGATAGTTAGAAAAAAACCAACCTTCATCGGCCATTAAAGGATCGACGATCGCCAAACTAATTGCTTCTTCTAGACCTTTGAGTTTTCGCATTATTAAAGTACGATGGGCCCAAGGACAAGCATAAGAAACATAAAGATGATAACGTCCGGTTTCTGGTTTAAAATCGCTAGAACCATCTGCCTTTATCCAGTTACGAAATGTGGTAGGATTTCGCATAAAACGACCTTTTTCGTCTTTTTCGTAACCTTCTTTAGACCATTTTCCCTCTATCATCATTCCCGTAGCCATATTATCCCCTCAATAGCTCAATTTCAGCCACAAATTGCCAAATAATAATTAGTTCAATTTTGATTCGATCGAGATTATCCTTCGTTGTCGGCGAGAATTTTCGGTACTTTAAAATAAGACCCTTCTTGCTCTGGGGCTGCTTTTAAAAAGGCTTCTTTGTCTTCAAAAGGACTTAATTCATCTTTGCGAGTTACGTTACTAACTTCGATCGCTCGGGTAGTTGGGGCGACATTATCCGTATCTAATTCGCTCAGTTGGTCGAAATATTCTAAAATACTGCTCAATTGATGGTAAAACTGCTCTTCTTCTTCCGGGGTAATTTCTAAGCGAGCTAAATGGGCGACTTTTTTGACTTGTTCGCGATCGATACTCATTGGTTGGTTATATTATCCTATTTTAGGGTAGAGACGCTTGGAGAGCGTCTCAATTTCACTATTTAAAAAAATACATCTATTTCGGATCTTCCGGTAGTTTTGAGCCAGTTTTGGGCTTCAATGTAGTTGTTGGGAGCGATGCGAATGGCTTGTTTCCAGTATTCGGCCGCTTTATCAAAAAGTGCTTCTGCTGCATCGGAGTTGCCAGCAATTTTTTCTTTTTCGCCTAAGTAATGATAAACTACTGCAATATTATTCAGGGCTTGGGGCATTTTTGGATTGAGTTCGATCGCTTCGTTATAAAATTCTAAAGCTCGATCGTGTTCGCCGTTACTGGCGTAAATTAATCCCATATTGTAAAGGATGTAGCTGCGATCGTAGGCATCTTCTTCTAGTTTGAGAGCTTCTTCATAGTTCTCTAAAGCCTCTGCATATTCTCCTTCTCCTTGGGCTGACATTCCATCGCGATAGTAAGCAAAGGCTTGTTTGGCTTTTTTATTGGTTGGCAGTGCTTTTAAAATGATATCTGCCATGACTGTAAAGGTTTTGTCGATAAAGTTATCGTTTCGCTGGGTGCGCGGCATTATTATTTCCCCGATCGTAATTACTTATCTATCTATAGATACTAGCTTGAAGAGTTTTGCTTTTTTGCTACCCTAAATAATTTAATTTTTTTTATTTTCTTGTACGATCAATACCGAACAAGGAGCGTGATGCACTACGTAATTACTTACACTGCCGAGTAACATTTCACTCAAACCCGATCGCCCTCTCCTGCCAATTACAATCGTATCTGCACCCCATTCTCTGGCCGTACTGCAAATACTTCGACTCGGACTGCCGGATATTTGTCTGTATTCTACTTTTATGTCGAGTTTTTTTGCTTCGGCCGCACAAGATTGTAACATTTCTAACCCTTCTCGTTGAAATTCTTCCCATTGTTGTTGCCAAACTTCAATGGTCAGTTCGTTGCCTGTAGCCGGATAATATTGACTCATACTGGGAATGTACGGCATTGGACTGCCTTGTTCTTCTACAGAAATAACGTGCAGTAACATTAAATTCGAGTTGTTATCTTTTGCTAGGTTAATTGCTTTGTGCAATACTTCTTGATTTGCTGGCGATTTGTCTATTGCTACCAAAATTTTATTAAACATTTTTTACTTTCCTTATTTTTTTTTTACAAAGATAAATTGATGTTTTGTTTTACTTGTTACGATTTTCGATCGCAATTTTACTGAAGCCTATATTACTATTTTTACCATTGGCTCTAATTTTATTTATATTCTTGTAAAGACTTGTCTTAAATGGGTTCTCTGGTGTTAATTTTTTTTAAATATATAAATTAAGTTAATTTATTGTCCTGCTTCCGACTATTTTCAAGCAATTAGATTTTTATTGGATCGCAACAAAATATCCTTAATACGATCGAAACTTTATAAAAAACGCTTTTTTTAGCTAAATTATAAAAATATTATTTAGCTTTAAATACGTATTTACACTGAGTTTTTTTATTAACGTTAAAATGTTTAATTCTACACAAGTAGTAGGCCACTTTTAAAAAGTGGCATATATTTCGACTTACACGAATGTACTTCAGTTTAACGTGGACTTAGTGAATATATTTTATTTTGCAAACTTTACTACTCAAAAAAACTTGGAAATGGTATAATGAAAGAATTACAAGTTTTTAAATGGACGGCGATTTACACGATTCAAGCGGCTACGACCCTAACAATCGGGATATTGTTAATCGAATTGATCGGGCGCATTCCTTAAATTATGAAAACAACAAGCTAATTGCCAGTTAAAAATGTCATTAAGCAAAAAACTATTGAAACTGTCGAGCGTGAAAACCAGCATAACGCCCGTTCTCAATCAATAACTGTTCGTGAGTACCCGATTCGACGATTTGACCTGCTTCGAGGACAAAAATCCAATCGACGCGACGGATGGTAGCCAAACGATGAGCGATAATAAATACGGTGCGCTTTTTCATCACCCTTTCTAGGGCTTCAGCAACTTCAGATTCTGATTCGGAATCTAAAGCAGAAGTAGCCTCATCTAAAATTAAGATCTGAGGATCGAAAAGAACCGCACGAGCGATCGCAATTCTTTGTCTTTGTCCGCCAGATAAATTAACGCCTCTTTCTCCTACGTAAGTATAGTAACCTTGAGACAATTGAGAAATAAAACCATGGGCGTTAGCTATTTTAGCAGCAGCTTCGATCGCATCTAAATCGAGATTTATTTGACCGAAACCAATATTTTCGGCGATCGTACCGGAAAAAAGAATATCCTCTTGAGGTACTATACCAATTTGTCGCCGCAAACTTTGCAAAGTAACTTCGCAAATATTAATTCCATCAATAAATATACTACCAGTTTGCGGATCGTAAAAGCGAGGTAATAAATTGAGGAGAGTACTTTTACCTCCACCAGAAGCCCCAACTAAGGCGATCGTCTCTCCAGGGTTGGCAACAAAATTGAGATTTTTAAGCACGAAGCGATCGCTATGATAAGCGAAGCTGACATTACGATATTCTACCCGACCCGAGACGGTGGGCATGACGATCGCGCGAGGATTTTCCACTACCAGAGGTTTGAGGTTAAACAATTCAAAAATCCGATCGATCGAGGCTTGTCCTTGTTTAAACTCGTTGTAATTGCTGGTAATATGGGCGATCGGATCGATTAAAATCGCTACAGCAGCCACATAACTGATAAATTCCGTACCAGTCAGGTTATTTTTAGAAATTTGCCAACCACCCAAAAATAAAAGAAAAACAATCCCCATTGCTTGGAGAAAACCGTTAACAAAATATTGAAAAGCTTTTAATTGTTCGGTAAGATACTTGGCCCTACGATTGTTTTCTGCTTCTTGGCTGAAGCGTTGCATTTCGTATTCTTCAGCAGCAAATGCTTGTACCAAACGAATACCGCTAAATATTTCGATGACTAAAGAAGATAAATTAGAGATGTTTTGTTGCGCTCTGCGAGATAATTTTAGTATTTGTTCGCCAAAAGCCGCAACCGATAATGCGATTAAAGGTGCGACGATAAATACTGCTACGGTTAGCTGCCAATTTAAATACACCATGTAAGTTAACATGACGACTAACTGTAAAACGCAGGGGATAAAGTCGTGAAAGAATTTATTAATCACTTCGCCAATGCGATCGATATCTTCGGTGAGACGATAAGATAAATCTCCAGTTTTGGCGGCTTGAAAATAATTGAGACTCAGTTTTTGTAAATGTGCGTAAATTTGCTTGCGTATTTCTAGGGCAATTTTTAAGGCCGCTTTTGCCATTAAAGAATCTTGTCCGTATTGTGCCGCACCGCGAAATAAAAACAGAAAAAAACAAATCCCTGCTATTTGTGCGATCGCTCCTAAATTCCCTTCTCCGATATATCTAGCCATATCTCCAGCCAACCAAGCTATAATCGGCCAGCATCCGATAAAGATTAAAGTGCAAGTAAAGGCTACAGCAATAGTGGGTATTTCGGGGCGAATGTAGGGTATTAATTGCCAGTAAGTCGGTTTTTTGTTTAACTTCGGTAGCGGGTAGGGGCTAGTATTCTCCATCTTTGGCAAGTAATAATTATTAAAGCTCGGATTATATTTTAATTTCGCTCAAAAGTCAATCGGCATTTTTACTTGGATCGAGTTTTTATTTTACTACATAACAATTTGTTCAATTTTATAAAAGTAATTAATGAGAAATTAATACTTTTTTCTGAAAAATTCTGCTAAAGATACGGGCCATTGAGGCTGAGGATAGCAACTGCGATCGCCATGGAGTAGTTCAAATTCTATTTTTGCTCGAGATAGTAATAATTCTCTGTCAATATTTTCTAAAATTGCTGTAAGATCTATTCTTTGCAGTAGCTTTTTAGTAATTGGACGTTTGGCATCTTTGAAAAAACAGGAATAAATAAAATCTAAACATAATTGATGGTTAAGCAAAGCAGTAATAAAAGCGGCTTGTTCTGCCGAAAAACAGGCAATAAAATAACAAGTATCGTCTAGCATTACGGGACGATTTTTAACTTTAGCGATCGCGCGAAATTTGGGTATTTTATGTAACCCAGAAATAGCTACTTTATAGGGAGCAAAAGAATAATCGCCGATCCCAAAAATCGAAAATGGTGGCTTACCGCGATAAATCGAGGATTTTCTTTTTTCAAAGCGATCGAGATGAGTATTTAAATATTTCCATAATTGCGGTGCAGTATTTTTAAAATGAAGGGTATCAGCTCCTAATTTTTTTTGAGTGACTATGACATACTTGCTTATATTTTTATCGTGAAAAAGATCGGAACTTTTTAATAATGGATAAAGATATTCTGCTTCTAGATCGACATTCTCGCCGAGCTTATTTTTACAATCTAAAGTTAATTCCATTAAGGAAGCAGCATCGTGTTTCAGTCCTTGATGCCAGTTTAAAGGAGAAATACCATCGATAAAAGCATAATTTTGGTAAGCTTTAATGTCTGCTACAATTTGACCGCTAGCAGTAAAACCAAGGGTTGAAATAGATTTTTTTGTTTGCAAGTTCTCGTAGATATCTGCTTCGTATTTTGAGATATTAGAGCCGATTTTTAAACAAAATAAACAGGCATTAACCGAAGCATTGAACCATTTTTTAGCATCAATTTTTTTAATAAAAGATTTGGTAATTTTTATTGAATTATCGCGAGCAAATTTTAAAATATTTCTAGCTACAGAAGTTTTACATAATAAGGCGATCGTCGGTTTTTCTGCTGCTAATTCTTTAATTACTTTCAATAAAATATATTCTGATATGTCGAAATTAGCACTACCTGTTATTGCTTCGAGTCCCCGCAAATTTTTAAAATTAGTTTTTTGAGGAAGATTGTTACTTTTTTCTATTCCTAAGCGAGCGTTTGTTACCCAAGGAGGATTGCCGATAACTAAAAGAGAGCCATTTGTTTGCCAATGTAAATCTTGTTTTAAATCTAGATCGAATATTTTTTTATTTTGAATGCAAAGGCGAGTATTCGTAAAATTTTCAGTCCTTTTTCGAGCAATTTCTAGATAACTTTCTTGAATTTCTACAGCTTGAATTTCTTGGGGAGGGCAATTATTTTCTAGCAAACTAACAATAAAATTACCTTGACCGCAAGATGGTTCAAAAACTCGCGGCCATTTATTTCCTTGAAAATCGATCGCTTCGAGGACTAATTTTATTAATTCTGGTGGTGTTTGGAAATCGCCAAATTCTTTTTTAGACAAGAATATTCTTCGCTCCTGGGAGTGGCTAAATTAATGATTCTCTGCTGTTTTAAGACATTACTGCGGTAATTTCAAGCTAAAATAGCAATTTTAAATTGTTTATTGTTATTAGAGCATAAAATTGAATTTAATAATTCCAGGTTCGATCGGGAAGTGTATTGTCAATAAAAACAGCCAAAAATTATCGGGATCTAAAGCACCTCTCAGTTTAAACTCATTTTAAAACTCTTTAATAAATCTTATGACGACAAAAAGATACAATGCTCGCAGTTAATTAACTTACAAAAAAATATAAAGAGAGTTTTATTATGGCAGTAGAGTACGATTTAGTAATTATTGGTGGCGGATCGGGGGGTTTGGTTGTTGCCTCGGCCGCAGCACAATTAAAAGCTAAAGTCGCTTTAGTAGAAAAAGATCGACTCGGTGGAGACTGTCTTTGGCACGGTTGCGTGCCCAGTAAATCGTTAATACACGCCTCAAGAGCAGCATATCAAGTAAAAAATAGTTCTTATTTTGGTATTAATAGCGTTATATTAGAGATTGATTTTGCCGAAGCTAACGCTCACGTGCAGAAAGTAATTAAAGCGATCGAACCTCACGACTCCCCAGAAAGATTTAGAGGTTTGGGTGTAGAAGTAATTTTTGGTAGCGGTCAATTTATCGATCGCAAAACTTTTGAAGTAAACGGCAGACAGCTAAAAGCCCGTAATTTCGTTGTTTCTACCGGATCTCGTCCGGTCACTCCGCCGATCGAAGGTTTAAAAGAAGCAGGTTATTTAACTAACGAACAGGTTTTTTCCCTTCAAGATCATCCAGCATCTCTTGCCATAATCGGTGCGGGGCCGATAGGATGCGAATTAGGTCAGTCTTTTCATCGTTTGGGTAGCGAAGTGAAAATCATTTCTAGTCGCGATCGCATTCTTCCTAAAGAAGATCCAGAAGCAGCCAAAGTAGTCGAAGAGCAATTAAAATCTGAAGGGATTAAGATCGTTAAAAACGCTAGAGTCGATCGAGTAGAAGTTATCGATGACAAAAAATATCTCTATGCAGGAAATGAAAAAATTATCGCCGATGAAATTTTAGTTTCTGCTGGGAGAACTCCGAATGTAGAAAGTTTAAACTTAGAAGCAGCAGGGGTAAAATACGATCGCCAAGGAATTAAAGTCAATCAAAAATTACAAACTACTAATTCCAGGATATATGCTTGTGGGGATGTAATTGGCGGCTATCAATTTACTCACGTAGCAGCACACGAAGCAGTAGTAGTGATTCAAAATGCTTTGTTTGGTATTTTACCTATACTGATGAAGAAAGTCGATTATCGCGTGATACCTTGGGCTACTTTTACCGATCCAGAATTAGCTAGAGTAGGAATGACCGAAGAACAAGCTAGATCTCGTTATGGTGAGGATGATGTTTTTGTTTTAAAACAGCCTTTTTCTGGGGTCGATCGCGCTCGCGCTGAAGCGGCTATTACAGGTTTTGGTAAAATAATAACTCGAGCTAATGGAGAAATTCTAGGTGCTCATTTAGTCGGGCCCTCGGCCGGAGAATTGATCCACGAAATTGTTTTAGCGATGTCTAACAATCTCAAAGTCTCAGCCCTGACTGGCATCCATATTTATCCTACTCTTTCAGAAGTTAATAGCAAAGCCGCATTACTGCTCAAAAAACAAAGTTATGCTAAAAATACTCGCTTGCAAAACATTTTAACTAATGTATTTAGCTTTTTAAGATCCCAATCTTCTTAGTCTTTACCCGGGATCTTTGTTTAAAATGAAAATAAAAAATCACAGAGTAAGTAATTTTACTTATAAACTTAAACTGTAAGTTATTTTAATATAAGGATCTGGTACGGGGGAAAACAATAAAAGTATGGCTTGGATTTTATCAGAATCTTTAAGTATAGAAAGATTAAAAATCGCGATCGCCGATTTACCCCGATCGTTAGCAGGGACGAAAATAGTACAATTATCCGATCTGCATTACGATGGCGAATCTCTTACTGACGAGTTTCTTGCAAAAACAATTAGGATCGCCAACGAAGAAAATCCAGATTTAGTAATTTTAACTGGAGATTATATTACCGACGATCCCAGCCCGATCGATGAATTGGTCTTGCGATTAAAATATTTAAAAAGTAATAAAGGCATTTATGCTTGTTTGGGTAATCACGATATTGAATACCCCAATGCTAAACAAAAAGTAACTAAAGCTTTAACTAGAGTAGGCATTAAGGTTCTCTGGAACGAAATCGCCTATCCTTTAGGTGAAGAGTTACCTTTTGTTGGTTTGGCCGATTATTGGTCGAGACAGTTCAGTCCCTATCATACTTTAAGCCAATTAGATCCGGCCTTGCCGAGAATAGTTTTATCTCACAATCCCGATACTGCAGAAATTTTGCAAAAATGGCGGGTCGATTTACAATTATCCGGTCACACTCACGGCGGTCAAGTTACAATCCCAGGATACGGGCCGGGGCCCGTTTTAATTCAAGATTTGCGCCGCAATACACCCAAAATTTTACGCAATTTTATCCCCTATCTCAAAGAATGTAGCGAGGTAATGAAACATTGGGAATGGGCTGAAGGATTGCATCAAGTAGGGGATAATCTGTTATATGTCAACCGCGGTTTGGGAACTTATGCTCCAGGAAGGTTCTTCTGTCCGCCAGAATTGACTGTAATTACCCTAGAAGTAAAAAATTAATTATTTTCAGTTGCTTCTTTTTCGATCGAATGGTCTAAAACCAATTCGACATATTGAGGTTCAATTAGAAAAGCCCCTCGAGGGAAACGAACCCCCCAATATCCCCCAGGACGGCGATCGATTACTACACCTTCATCGCCAATTTCTAGGAGATCGGCAGGACGCAACATGGGCATCGGTTCGGCAGTTTTAAGGTAGGGTGGTAAAGTGACTATTTTTACTCGATCGCCGACAGTAATTGTTTTAGACATTAAATTTCCAAAAAACAGGTAATTTTAATCTCAATTACTTCAAATCTTACTACAAATTCGCTCGTTAAGGTGTTTGCCAAATCCGATCGTGATAATGTTGTAAATTAAGATCTCGATCGACGGTATGGTGGTGATGGTGGTGATGGTGGTGAGTATCATCTTCAGAAACTGCAGCCAAACGGAACTTACAAACTTCGCAGTTCATTTGTACTTGTCCGAGTTGAGTTTCAATTTCTCGAGTTCTTAAAACTTGTAACAATTGAGATTGAATGCCCATTTCTGGGAGAGTATCGATCGCGATCTCGGGATATTTTTCTTGTTGTGCTGCTGCGATCGCAAAGATTTTTTTAACTAATACCCCAGTAAATAGAAAGTAAGGTAAAACAATAATTCTTTTTGGTCGATACAAACGAGCGCGACGAAAACCTTCTTCTAAACGGGGGTGGGTGATACCGATAAAACAGGTTTCTATGGTTTGATAGCCGCTACCTTCCCAGAGAATGCGAGCCATTTTACAAACATCGCTGTTAGCATCGGGATCGCTAGATCCTCTACCTACGAATAATAATACCGTATCTTGGCGAGAAATATTTTGGGGATTGTTTGCTGGTAAATCTAATTTAGCCAGACGATCGCGCCATAAATCTAAGATAGCGGGAGTAATGCCGAAGTGTCTGCCGTAGTGTAATTTTAATTGGGGGTATTTTTCTTTGAGGCGATCGAGAGAGTTAGTAACGTCAAATTTATTGTGTCTGGCTGCAAATAAAAGGATCGGGATGGCAGAAATTTCCTCATATCCTCGTTCTAAACAAGATTCGATTCCTTCAGCAATAGTCGGGGTAGTTAGTTCTAAAAAACAGGGAATTACTGGTCTGGAGGGGTCTAAATCGTGGTATGCTTTGGCAAAATCTAAAAAAGTTTGACGACCTTGAAGATCTTTAGTTCCGTGGCCGATCGCTAATAATGGTCTTTTGATAGGTAGAGGTGTCAACTTTAGTTTATCTCGAGTAAAACTAGTCATAAGAGCGATCGTACTCCTTGCAACAGGAAATATGTAAACCTAATGTTAGCTTATCTACTTAATAGTAAATATCCAGGGTGGGGGGTTTTTCAGGGAATTTTCAGTTAAATTTCACTTTTATATCAGATCTGTCTGTGAAAATGCGATCGAAGATTAAAGATTATCTGAATAATTATGACTTTCAAAGATTGGTTTTTATTAATTCATCCAGCTTTAGCGGTAATTTTCGTTTTCCCGGCGATCGGTATTGTAGCTAATATGGCTTGGCAAACCCGTCAGCGACGCTTGGAATTAGCCGATAAAACTAGAAGCAAAATTCCTGCTACCGTAGGTAAAGAACACGTTGAAATTGGACGCTGGCTGACTGGTGGAGTGGTAGGAGTTAGTTTGGTAGCCTTAGCTTATTCGATCGTGTTTAAAAGTTTTATTGAAAAGCAATTATGGCAAACATCTCCTAATACTGTCATTTTTATTTTGCTTATGTTTGCTGCGACGATCGCTTCTTTAGTATTTTTATATCGTGCCAAACAAAAACATTGGCGGGCTATTTTTGCGGCTTTAACGAGTATGGGTTTAATCGTTTTGGGCTGCCAAGATGGAGTTTTTCGCCGCACTAACGAATGGTTTATTTCTCATTATTATTACGGGATTGCTGCCTCGATTTTAATGGTTATTTCTTTGGCGATCGTTCAAGAAATTTATAAAGATAAATCCCAGACCTGGCGCAACGTTCACATCTTTTTAAATTGTTTTGCTTTGCTGTTATTTATGGGGCAAGGTTTGACGGGAGTTAGAGATATTTTTGAAATCGGTTTGTATAAAAGTCCTCCAGGATTTTTATGCTTCTTCTTTTGATACGGAAGCATTTGCTAAATAACGATCTCCGGTAGTGTTAGTCTTGGCGATCGTCAGCATTCCTATCCAAACTTGTCCGTTTTCATCTTGCTTTTTCCAGTTTTGCCAAGCAGAATTTTTATCCTTTTCTTGTTTGATTTTTATCCAGCCTTCTTCGGCAAAGAAATTTCCATAATGTTCGATTAAACTCTCAAGATCTATATTAGTTTTCAGTTCGGCTATGGAATTATAGTTTTCACTGCCTTTGCTACTACTCGCTCTTAATAAGTTTATATTAGCTGGAGTAATTAAAATTGGCATTGGTGGGGTCGATATATCGGCAATATTGTCTGGATATAAAGTAAGAGATGCTTTAATTTTGTTACTAGTTCTCTCGCGGTTTTCTATATTAAGTTGAAATCTTTTTTCGAGAGACTTATTTAAAAATTGGGTTTGTCTGTAATTGCTGCTTAATCTCGATCGAATCCGATTTCTTGTAAATCCTTTTCTTCTTGTTTCTAATAGTTCTAGTTTTTGCCAATTTTTATCGAGATTTTTTAGATAAAAATCTACTAATTGTTTGGCAGTAAACCTAACATCAAAATAAATTTGAATTGAGTTATTCGCGTTAACAACGCTACCAATAATTTCTGCTTCTTGAGGAAAAGGTATTTCTTGAGGAAATTCTTCCGGTAATTTTCCGCTAATAATCTGCCTTTTTTCACCTAATTGATTCAGCAAACGTTTAATAAGTTCTAACAAAGTTGGCAAGTCATCGTAAATAAATAAAGTCATAATTAAGCACTATTTCATTGACAAAAAAATGAGCAGTTCAAAACTTTTTTCAACTCTAATTTCATTTTACGGTTATATTTTCTTCGAGCTTGTCAGCCGGGTAACACCAAATTGTAAATAAATGTTAAATTAGATAAGATACTTGGACAAATAGCAAGTAACAAGCTTCGATCTAAGCAATCATTTTTAAAGTAATAAAAAAACAGAAAAAACTTAATATCTTCAATCGTTACTCCGATTATCGAGCTGGAATAGTTTGTATGAAAATTAGTAATTTCAACAGCAAAAATTCAAAGATTATTTTACCTCCTCTAACGAGTTTATTATTGTTAGCAATTATAGTATTTAGTACTGGAATTATAACTTTATGGTTTGCTGGGATAGAACCGATCGAAGATATTTTTACTTACTTAAATAGACTGCAGCAAAACCCTCCTCTTTGGTTGGAAACACCACAAGTAATGACAAAATTCCTCTTTGCTCCAACCATTATTTTATTTATAACTACTTTAGCGATCGTCAAGATATATCCTCAACCAAAAACTCGCTCGCGAAATTTAATTGTCATAATCTTATTAATTTTAACTATTCGTTATTTATTGTGGCGAACTTTGGCGACTTTAAACTTAAGCGATCCTCTCGATGGAGTATTCAGTATTAGCTTATTTTTATGCGAGTTATTGGTTATTTTTAATAACTGTTTGCGATTGTTTTTAATGTTGAAAGTAAAAAATCGTCAAAAAGAAGCCGATCGCCTTTCTCTTGCAGTAATCGATCGCAGTTTCAATCCGACAGTAGATATTTTAATTCCTACTTATGACGAACCTCTTTTTATTCTAAAAAGAACGGTTATCGGCACTCAAGCGATCGATTACGAACCAAAAAAAATATATTTATTAGACGATACTAGAAGACCGGAAGTTGCCAAATTAGCTGCAGAATTAGGCTGTGAATATATAACTCGCGCTAACAATCTTCATGCTAAAGCTGGGAATTTAAATAATGCCATTCCCAAAACAAAAGGAGAATTTATTGTTGTTTTCGATGCTGATTTTGTGCCGACACAAAACTTTTTATTGCGAACTTTAGGCTTTTTCAAAGACGATCGAGTAGCTTTAGTACAAACCCCACAAAGCTTTTATAATGTCGATCCGATCGCTCGTAATTTGGGTTTAGCAGACGTATTAACTCCCGATGAAGAGATATTTTATCGCCATTTACAACCGATTAAAGATGCTGCTGGTAGTGTCGTTTGTAGCGGTACTTCTTTCGTTGTCAGACGCAGTGCTTTGCAAGAAGTTGGCGGTTTTGTGACCGATTCTTTGAGCGAAGATTACTTTACTGGAATTCGGTTATCTGCTAAAGGTTATCGTTTAATTTATTTAGATGAAAAATTAAGTGCTGGTTTAGCAGCAGAAAATATTGCCGCTCATGCCAAACAAAGATTGCGCTGGGCTAGAGGTACTTTACAAGCATTTTTTATTAATTCCAATCCGTTAACAATTCCCGGCTTAAATTTAGTGCAAAGGTTAGCTCATTTAGAAGGAATATTACACTGGTTTAGTAGCATTTCTACAGTCTTTTTTCTTTTGATGCCTTTATTTTATGCCTTTTTACACGTCGTTCCTTTTCGCGCCACTACATCTGAATTTGTTTATTTCTTTTTACCTTATTATTTAACTCAATTAACGGTTTTTGCCTGGTTAAATCAGCGATCGCGCTCGGCAATTCTTTCCGGTATTTATAGTTTAATCTTAACTTTTCCGATCGCAATTACAGCGATCCAAGTTCTGATAAATCCTTTTTCTACTGGCTTTAAAGTAACTCCGAAAGGAACTAAACAAGATCGATTTTATTTTAATTGGGGATTGGCTTTACCTTTAATCGTTTTATTCGTTCTAACTGCTGTTAGTTTGTGGCTCAATTTATGCAATTGTATCGAAAATGTTGAAAATATTAAAGGATTAAATTTAAGTTGGATTTGGAGTGTTTTTAATTTAATTACAATTGGCATTACTTTACTGATTTTATGGGACGCACCAAAACCGAGTTTATATGAATGGTTTAATTTACGTCGAGTAGTAAAAATAAAATTAAGCGATCGAGAAATTTGGGGAATCACAACTCGTATATCTGAAATAGGTGCAAAAATAGAAATAACTCAAAAAGGACTTCCTCGACTCGGTAAAAGAGAAATTATCCCGGTAGAATTATTAATTCTTGAAGAAAAAATAACTTTAAAAGCCAGAATTACTCGCACAGAATTTAATGGCGAATTTCCTAGTTTATTGGTAGGCTTCGAACAATTAACTTTATCCCAATACAGAAAATTAGTTAAATTATTATTTTGTCGTCCCGGTCAATGGAAAACTAAAAAAACCCCAGGAGAAATAAAATCTCTGTGGTTGTTGTTGAAAATTTTATTGAGACCGAAAATTATTTTTGCTAGAAAAGAGAATACGAGTGCAATTAAAGTATCTCAAATTTAAATAAAAAATATAATTACAGATCGCCACGTAGCAAAAAATACCGATTCAATTCTACGTAAGCGATCGAACATTTAATTAGAGCGATAAATGAGAACCATCTATAAACCAATCTTCTTCAATAAATACATCTTTTTCAATTACCCATTTATTCGATTCATTTTTTGTAAAAATATAACCATACCCCCAACATTTTTTTAAAGAATTTAACAGTTCTTCATCAATATCTAGTATCGTAGCTAATTGTTGTGGTAAGAGAGTTAAACCAGAGAGAGATTTTTCTTCTAAAGTTTGTAATATATCTGTTTGTGGAATCATTATTTTTACGAGCCAACGAATAAATGCATAGATAATAACTCTATCTTAAAGTGGAGCTAAGTCCTTGAAAGAGAATTATCTTAAACAATTCTATTAAAACTCGATCGTAGAACTAATAACATCCGTAAAATATACCGAATCTAGTCGCACAAAATACTTATATCAAATTGAATCAAGATATGTAAAGAAGGAGTTCGAGACTTTACAATAAATTTATTGAGGATTTTTTTCTATTTCCAAATATATTTTTTTTGCTAACTTTAAAGCCTCTTCAGAATTAGATATTTTACCTTCAATTAAAGCAATTTGAATTTCACTCAGAAGCAGGCCAATTTTAGGACTGGGCTTAATTTTAAGTACCCGGATCAGATCCTTACCAGTAATTAAAGGTTGAGGATGGGCGATCGGATCTTGAGGATCGAGATATCTTTTAATTAAAGAATATATAAAGTTGCGATCGACTTCTTTGGCAATTGCCAATACTGCTACAATCTCAAAAACATCGCCAACATCTAAAAAGAAAAAATATTGTTCTTTGAGACTCATCGGTGCGGTTAATCCCTCGAGTCGCGGTAAACTTCTTAAAGCGGTGGTAACAGTTCTAATTTCTGCGCGAGAATATTTAAGGTCGATCAGTTCTAATTCTGCGGTTTGCGGTACTCTAGAAACCAGACAGGCCAACTTAGCTAAAGCAAGATTGCCAGAAAAACCCTCAATATCCTTTAATTGTTCGATAGCGCGATCGATTTTACTTAATATTTCTAAATTTTCAGCCTCGATCTGTTTTAACCAGGGTTTTAACAAACCAGCTGCGATCGCACCTTGAAGCCAGTTATTACCGTTACTATCGGCTAAAAGGTAATTTAACTCCGATCGAACTCTTTCGGCTGCTATGGAGCTTATAAAAGCAGATAAATCCCTAATAGTTGACTTAGTTACTGGTTCGATGGTGAAATTAAGCTGAGCGGCTTGACGATAAGCCCTTAAAAGACGGAGAGGATCGTCTTCTAAATTGCTTTTGCTGACCATTTTAATTATCTTAGAATCGAGATCTGACCTTCCTCCGAGGGGATCGAATAATTCATCGTTGTGGGGGTTGTAAGCGATCGCGTTGATAGTGAAATCTCTGCGACGCAGATCCGTTTCTACTTTATTCCCTTCAGCTAAAGCTATATCTACCGTAGCGCGATCGAAGACTACTCTAGCTATTTCTCGCTCTTTATCTAAAACTACAAAACCAGCTCGGTAATATTTTGCTATTTTACGGGCTATGGCGATCGCACCCTCAAAAACAACAAAATCCAAATCTAAGTATTCCCTTTTACGTAAGAGTAAAGCATCTCTAAGCGCACCTCCCACTAAATAAGCTGTTTTCGGCAGAAAATCTAAGCTAAAAGGGTAATTTTGCGGGGATATTGCCGGATATTTTTCGCGCCAAAACATAAGTTTTTCTAAAAATAAGTTCAAAAAATGACAACTATCTTTATTGTCCGAGCTAGATTAAAAAAAAGTGAATTAATATCTAGCTATGTGTATTTGCGTGAATTGTCATTACGTCGATCGCTGTATAACTTATCATGCAGTCGAGAAACAGCACCAACAACCCCATTTAACCGAAGATCCCAACTTCGAACCCAACCAACCTACTATTAATGTTAATATTCGTCCCGATGGTGAGATTATCGAAATGGAGTGGGATGTAGTCGGTTGCGATAGTTTTCTCAAAGAAGATGGCAAATGGGCTAAATTACGTCCTGGTGAAGCTGTTCCCACATAATTTTAAATAATTTAATTTTTTGATAACAACTAACTATCGAATCAGATTGCTTCGCGCGGGTCGATCGGATATGCTAGACAGTGCTAGCGATCGCACTGCTTGGATGCAGCAATTTCGTAAGCCGCTAGCTAGCTTTTCCTCGATCGGAGGACGAGCTATTTATTTTGTAGGTTAATTGTCTGATTTTTTGACTAAATTATGAGCGATTCCCAGGAGCAATTCGAGCATTTTTCTTTACGAGTTAAACCTCTGCTAGATAAATTGTACGATCGAGAAAAAATTCCCAAAATATTAGCAACAATTTTTTCTTTGGTACAAAATCGTTTGGCTTCTAGTTGGGATGAAGATTTAAATAAATGGAGCGAAAATAACATTCAATTAATTACTTACGGAGATAGCATCGTTAATAATGGCAAAGAAAACCCCCTCACAACTTTAGAAAATTTTTTAGAAAAATATTTAAACGATACGATTACAGGAATCCATATCCTGCCCTTTTTTCCCTACAGTTCCGACGATGGTTTTGCAGTTATTGACTACCTCCAAGTCGATCCCAAATTAGGAGACTGGGAAGACATTCGCCGCATCAGCCAGAACTTTAATTTAATGGTAGATCTGGTTATTAATCACATCTCCAGCAAACACGCTTGGCTCGAACAGTTCAAACAAGGAAAAAAACCCGGATGCGATTATTTTGTCGAAGTAGATCCGAGAATAAATTTATCAGAAGTAGTCCGCCCTCGCAGCACGCCATTATTAACAAAAATCGAGACGATCGAGGGAGAAAAATATCTTTGGAGTACCTTCAGCCAAGATCAAATTGACGTTAACTTTTCTAACCCCGATGTATTAATTGAATATATCAAAATAGTACTTTTTTATGTAGAAATAGGAGCGAAATTTATCCGCCTCGATGCGGTTGGTTTCTTATGGAAAAAAATCGGTACTCCTTGCATCCATTTACCCGAAACTCATTACGTAGTTCGACTGTTACGAGAAATTTTACAGGCGATCGATCCCACAGTAGCTTTAATTACCGAAACTAACGTTCCCAATCGCGAAAATCTCAGTTATTTCGGCAATCGCAACGAAGCTCACATGATTTATAATTTTAGCTTGCCGCCATTATTATTAAATGCCTTATTACAAGGAAAATCCGAGCATTTAAAAACTTGGATGATGAGAATGCCTCCAGTCCCGATCGGCTGTGCCTATTTTAATTTTACAGCTTCTCACGATGGTATCGGTATGCGTCCGGCCGAAGGATTATTAGCTGAGGATGAGTATCATACCCTTTTAGAAAGGATGCAAGAGTTTGGGGGCAAAATTAGCCGCAGAACCAAACCAGATGGCAGCGAAAGCCCCTATGAGGTCAATATTTCCTGGTTCGATGCTATGAA
This sequence comes from uncultured bacterium, assembly GCA_964458305.1. Classification (GTDB taxonomy): domain Bacteria; phylum Cyanobacteriota; class Cyanobacteriia; order Cyanobacteriales; family JASJDA01; genus JASJDA01. The sequence goes on from CAYWIH010000012.1 coordinate 37,316, forward strand.
GGGAACGGCTAAAGGAGAAGATGAGTGGCAAATTCAACGCTTTATCTGCTCTCAAACTATTATGATGTCCTTAGAAGGTATTCCAGCCTTTTATATTCATAGTTTGCTGGCTACTCCCAATCATCACGAAGATGTGGCAAAAACGGGCCAAAATCGCGCTATTAACCGTCGCAAATGGCAATATGAAGAACTAGAAAGATTGCTAGAAGATCCCGATTCACCTCAGTCTCTCGTAGTTAAAGAACTATCGCGAAGAATTAAAATTCGTCGTCGTCAAAAAGCTTTTCATCCCAATGCAACACAATACACCCTTCATCCCCTCAACCCCTCTATATTTGCTTTCTGGAGACAAAGTATTTATCGCGAACAAAGTATTTTTTGTATTAACAATCTCAGCGATCGCCTCCAACAACTTAGCTTGAGCGATCTCAATTTATATAATACCGAAGATTGGTACGATCTCCTTAGCGATCGGCCGATTAGAGATCTTTATGGCAATTTACTCCTCAAACCCTATCAATCTTTATGGATAACTAATAGCGAGGTCAATAGCTAGCAAGTTGACATTTTTTCCGAAAAAGAGTCAAGATGAGAGAGTAAGTAAATATTTGTAAAATTTTAAGCTGGATGTCTATTGAGTTTTTATCATTAGAAAACATCCAAGAAATTGCGCGTCAGTATGGCTACCTAGCTGTATTTACAGGCATTTTACTGGAGAATACGGGAATACCCATACCTGGAGAAACGATAACTATTGTTGGTGGTTTCCTCGCAGGAAGCGGCGAATTAAATTATTGGCTGGTTCTCGGCAGTGCTATATTTGGTGCTGTTGTCGGCGATAATTTTGGTTATTGGATCGGTAGAATTGGCGGCTGGCCCTTTTTACTTCGTTTCGGCAAGTTTTTTGGCTTTCAAGAAAGTATTTTAGAAGCAACTAAGAATCGTTTCGCTCGAAATGCACCAAAAGCTGTTTTTCTAGGTCGATTTATTGCATTTTTAAGAATTTTTGCCGGCCCTTTAGCAGGAATCTCGCGAATGCCCTACCCGCAATTTTTGTTGTGTAATTTTGCTGGTGCTGCTTTATGGGCTTTTGTTATCGTTAATTTAGCTTATTTTGTCGGTCGATTAGTTCCCTTACCTCAATTGGTAGAATGGATCGCTCAATTCGGTATTTTTAGTTTGTTCTTAGTTATTACCTTCGTAGCTGTCAGTATCTGGCGAGAACATCGTAACAAAACCTTAGAAAGCTAAAAATCTTAAACTTTTTCTTAGCCGCCGGTTGTCTTAATTATTTAATAAGCGGCTAATTTAGCTTAAAATTAATTTGAAGGTATCGATCGCGCCTGGTTTTATATATTAGTTAAAGATTCGATCGAGCGACCCAAAGAAGTCGTTTGTTCTGCTGTTTCTGGAGTATTATTTTGTTTCCAGTGGCGATAATCTTTTAATAATTGATTGAGTAATTTTTGTTTAATTCTGAGCAAAACACTTTTTAGCAATCCATTGCCAGCGACTTCTAATAAAGGCTTTGGAGTTAACCACAAAGCAGGAGGTAAATCAACTTTTACTTCTAAATCTGCTTTACCAATAAGATAAGTTTTTCCTGCTTCTTGTTGGGGGGATAAATTCCCTTTAACATTAAGAGAAAAGCGATCGTTAATATAATCTATACCGCGAATTTCACAATCTTCTGAATTTAAATAAACTCTACCGCTCGCGCCCGTCCAAACTTTCAGAATTACCGTTGGTTGAAAGTGGTAAATATCCATAAAATTTAAAGACTGCATTTTTAGTCTAAAATGGTTTTCTGACAGTTGTTCCATCAATTTAGGATTGGCGATCGCCTTAACTAAACGTTGAGGTTGACGCAGGTAGTGCCGAACACCATTTCCTTCCTCTTCAACGGCAATTTTTACCGATTCTGAAGCTTTAAAACAAACGTGCATATTTTAAACTGAGATTCTACTTATTTTTTTTATTTTACTTTACAAATGTTTAATTAACATTCGTAATATCCGACTATTCCTGACAAGATTAGAAATAAGCTAAATTAATTTTTGTTATTAATAGCAATTGTATTAAGCTGAAATATTAGTTCGAGCAACTTACTCGATCGAAATCGCGAAGATCGCCACATTAAAATTAATCTTACCTAGATAATAATCAAGGAGAAAGTATGAGTATTTCGATCGCCTATTTAGGCCCTTCTGGAACTAATACAGAAACAGCCGCATTAGCTTATCGAGACTGGTTGAGAAAAACTGAAGATCGAGAATATATTTTATCCCCCTATCCCAGTATCGCTCTAACTCTCAAAGCGTTAGCAAATCGAGAAGTAGATTTAGCTGTCGTTCCGGTAGAAAATTCAATTCAAGGGAGCGTAGCAATTACCCTAGATAGTATGTGGCAATTAGAACGGCTACAAATCCAAAAAGCTTTAGTTTTGCCTATTTCTCACGCAATACTATCTTATGCCACTTCTTTAGATAATATTACCACCGTTTATTCCCATCCCCAAGCTTTAGCTCAATGTCAGAAGTGGTTGGAGCAAAATCTTTCTTCTGCCGTACAAATTGCTACTAACTCTACCACAGAAGCATTACAGTATCTAGAAGGCGATCGACTAGCCGCTGCTATTTCTGCTCCGAGAGCATCAAAAATCTATAATTTGCCAATTTTGGCCGCTCAAATACAGGATTACCCAGACAATTGTACTTGCTTCTGGGGATTAGGGTTAAAACCCGCGATCGAGGGAGAACGTATGTCCGTGGCTTTTAGTATTAGTGCTAACGTTCCCGGTGCGTTAGTCAAACCCCTTTCTATTTTTGCCGAACGAGGTATCAACCTAAGTCGAATTGAGTCTCGTCCCACTAAGCGATCGCTCGGGGAATACATTTTTTATATAGATTTAGAAGTAAATTCTAACCAGGAATTGACACAGACTGCATTGCAAGAACTGTCGCTTTATACAGAAGTACTAAAAATTTTTGGCTCGTATAACGTTTTAACTATTTCTACTTAATTTAATGCATCTTTAAGGGCGGTACGAGCAGCAAAATGATTGCGAGTAGAGGTAAGTATTTCGATTTCTCTTTGCAAGCGATCGAGAGTATTTTGCATTTCGAGCAGTGTTTGTTGCTCTGAGGCTACCCCGTAAAGATTGCTAGCAATCCAGTATGATAGTTCTACTGGCAAACTAGGAAGATCTTTTGGCACTTCGATTTCTCGATCGTATAATTTCGCCGATAAACGAACTACATCTTGTAACAATTTTTCTACTTTTTGAGCTGTCGGTCGCAGATCTGAGGTTGAGGGATTATCTTCGATCCATTCAACTAATCCGACTCGATAGGGTTTTTCCCGGACATATTCTAAAACTCGAAAACGCTGCTGACCCAAAGTCCAAATTTTCATCCGATCGTCGGGTAAACGCTGATAGTGAACTATTTCGGCACAACAACCAATATTAGCTATTTCACCTTTAGCGGAATCGAACATCAATACCCCAAAACGACGATCGTTTTCTAGAATCGTATTCATCATGATTCTGTAACGAAATTCAAATATATGCAGGGGTAGAGGACGAGTTGGAAACAAGACCACTTCAGGGAGTGGAAATAATGGAAGTTCTCTGATAGCAGCAACTGATGAGGAGGATACCATTTTATTACGATCGCCTTTGCCAAACTTTCTCTTTTACTTTAACGGATTTTTTTTTAAAAGATGATAAAATCAGATTTTTTAGAGTATTTTCAAGGGTTGTTGAAAATATTTAAATTAAATTCCGGTTTGCAGGTAAATACCGAATCCTTTTTTTTGCTAAAATTGTTGCTGGTCTCTATAATTTTCACCAGCCAACAATTTTTTCCGATCGCTTAACTATAAAAATTAAAGATTAATAATTTATAATTTTACTTCGATATCTACACCGGCAGGTAAATCCAATTTCATCAAAGCATCGATCGTTTTAGAGGATGGTTGGTAAATATCTATTATTCTGCGGTGGGTGCGGGTTTCGAAGTGTTCTCGCGAATCTTTATCTACGTGAGGCGATCGTAAGACACAATATATTTTACGTTTGGTTGGTAAGGGAATGGGCCCGATCGCTGTTGCGTTGGTTCTATTCGCCGTATCGACGATTTTCTCGCAAGATGTGTCTAACAAACGGCGATCGAAAGCTTTGAGACGAATGCGAATTTTTTGTTGTTGGATTGTTGCCATTTTCTTTAGTTGTCAAGGTTCTGTTAAAAAAAATAGTTAATTCGATCTCGCAGGAGCAGAAAAGCTGATTCAAATTAGCTCATTCCTCTGCTCCCGTTCAATCTGTCTTATTTAAGGATTTTGGCGACAGCACCCGCACCGATTGTGCGTCCGCCTTCGCGAATTGCAAAGCGCATTCCTTGTTCGATCGCGATCGGATTGATTAGTTCTACTGTCATTTTGATGCGATCGCCAGGCATTACCATTTCTGCTGCAGAGCCATCGTCAGCAGTGAAGGATTTAATTACGCCTGTTACGTCTGTAGTACGTACGTAGAATTGAGGGCGATAGTTAGGGAAGAAGGGAGTATGACGGCCGCCTTCATCTTTAGTTAATACGTAAACTTCTGCCTCAAATTCTGTGTGGGGAGTGATCGATCCTGGTTTGGCGATTACCATGCCTCTTTCGATGTCATCTTTTTGTACCCCCCTTAAGAGCAGACCGACGTTATCTCCAGCCATACCTTCGTCTAGAGTTTTCTGGAACATTTCTACTCCAGTTACGGTGGTGCTGCGAGTGTCTTTAATGCCGACTAATTCTACTGTCTCGCCGACTTTAACTTTACCGCGCTCGATTCTTCCTGTAGCTACTGTTCCACGACCTGTAATTGAGAATACGTCCTCTACTGCCATCAAGAAATCTTTATCGATATCTCTTTCTGGAGTTGGCATATATTCGTCTACTTTATCCATCAGTTCGTGAATTTTATCTACCCATTCGTTTTCACCTTTTTGGGTGCTGGGGCTAGAGGTCATTTGTTCTACTGCTTTTAAAGCAGATCCGCTGACGATCGGAATGTCGTCGCCGGGAAAGTCGTATTCGCTCAATAGTTCGCGAACTTCTAATTCAACTAGCTCTAACAATTCTTCGTCGTCTACTTGGTCTTGTTTGTTCAAAAACACTACTAGACTCGGTACGCCTACTTGTTTTGCTAAGAGAATGTGTTCGCGAGTTTGAGGCATGGGGCCGTCAGCAGCAGATACTACGAGGATACCGCCGTCCATTTGTGCTGCTCCGGTGATCATGTTTTTTACATAGTCAGCGTGTCCGGGACAGTCTACGTGAGCGTAGTGACGGATTGGTGTTTCGTATTCTACGTGAGCGGTATTGATGGTGATACCTCTTGCTTTTTCTTCTGGGGCAGCATCGATATCTTCGTATTTACGGGCTTTTGCACTACCTAAAGCTGCCAAAGTTAGGGTAATTGCAGCAGTTAGGGTTGTTTTACCGTGGTCTACGTGACCGATAGTACCGATGTTGACGTGGGGTTTGTTCCTTTCAAACTTTGCGCGTGCCATTAATTTATCTTTCCTTTTTTAAGTTATGCGTTCCCTTTGTTTTTTTCGATGATAGTTTCTGCCACGTTACGAGGCACTTCTGAGTAGTTACTGAACTCCATAGAGAATATACCGCGTCCTTGGGTTTTGGAGCGAATATCTGTGGCGTAACCAAACATTTCTGCTAAGGGTACTTTAGAAGCGACTTTAGCTAAGCCTTCTTCGGATTTCATCCCTTCGATATTGCCTCGACGAGAGTTGAGATCGCCGATTACATCTCCGAGAAAATCTTCGGGGACTTCTACTTCTACTTGCATCATCGGTTCTAATATTACCGGAGAAGCTTTCGTTACTCCATTGCGAATTGCCATCGATCCGGCAATTTTAAATGCCATTTCCGAAGAGTCTACGTCGTGATAAGATCCGTCAACTAGAGTCACTTTGAGATCGATTACGGGATATCCGGCAATAATTCCCGATTCGCAGGCTTCTTTAATACCTTGTTCTACTGCGGGAATGTATTCTTTCGGAATAGCACCACCAACAATTTTTGAGACAAATTCAAAGCCGCTTGCTGGCTCTCCTGGTTCTAGTTCGATTACTACGTGACCGTACTGACCTTTACCACCACTTTGACGGATGAATTTCCCTTCAGTGTTGACTGGTTTGCGAACTGTTTCTCGATAAGCTACTTGAGGTTTACCGACGTTTGCTTCGACGTTGAATTCTCTCAGCATTCGATCGACGAGAATTTCTAAGTGCAATTCTCCCATTCCGGCAATTACGGTTTGGTTTGTCTCGGCATTAGTACTTACTCTGAAGGTAGGATCTTCGTCGGAAAGTGCCACCAAAGCTTTGGATAGTTTGTCCATGTCTCCTTTGGTTTTCGGCTCTACCGCTACCGAAATTACTGGTTCTGGAACGAACAGGGATTCTAAAATAATCGGGTTACTGTCGTCGCACAAGGTATCTCCGGTGGTGGTGTCTTTCAAACCCAACACGGCTCCCAAATCACCCGCTCTCAATGCTTCAACTTCAATGCGATCGTTGGATTTAAGAACGATCAGGCGAGAAATTCTTTCTTTTTTCTCTTTGGTTGAGTTGTAAACGTAGCTTCCTTTGGTCAACACGCCAGAATAGACTCTGATAAAAGTCAATCTGCCGAATTTATCGGTGGATATTTTGAATGCTAGGGCAGAGAATGGTTCGTCATCGTTGGAGTGTCTTACTGCTTCGCTTCCGTCTGGAAGTAATCCTTTAATTGCTGGTACTTCTGTTGGTGCTGGCAAGTAATCTACTACCGCGTCTAAAAGTACCTGTACTCCTTTGTTTTTGAAAGCACTTCCGCACAACATCGGTACGATCGTTCCTTCTACAGTACCTTTACGCAGTGCTTGTTTGATTTCTTCTTCGGTAAATTCTTCTTCTGCTAAGAATTTTTCTAAAAGTGCTTCGTCGGTTTCGGCGATCGACTCGATCATTTTGGCGCGGTATTCTTCTGCCAATTCTTTCAAGTCTGCAGGAATTTCGGCATCTTCAATATCTTTACCGAGATCGTCTTTGTAAATCTTAGCTCGCATCCTTACTAAGTCTACTATGCCTGAGAATTCTCCTTCGCTGCCGATCGGAACTTGAATTGGTACGGCGTTGGCTCGCAAGCGATCTTTTACTTGTTCGTAAACTTTGAAAAAATTTGCCCCGGTTCTGTCCATTTTGTTGACAAAAGCAATTCGAGGGACTTTGTAACGATCTGCCTGTCGCCAAACGGTTTCGGACTGAGGCTGCACGCCTCCCACCGAGCAAAATACCGCGATTACACCGTCTAGAACTCGCATCGAACGTTCTACTTCGATCGTGAAGTCTACGTGTCCTGGCGTATCGATAATATTAATTTTACAATCGCGCCAGTTCGTACTGATCGCCGCCGCAGTGATGGTGATTCCCCTTTCTCTTTCTTGGGCCATCCAGTCTGTTACGGCCGTTCCTTCGTGTACTTCTCCGATTTTGTGGGCGATACCCGTATAAAAAAGTATTCGTTCTGTTGTTGTTGTTTTGCCCGCGTCTATGTGAGCCGCGATGCCTATATTGCGTACTCTCTCTAGCGGGATTTCACGTGCCACAGCTACCTCCTTCGTTTTGGCGAGCAAGTCTTTATACTCGTTATTTATTTATTTTGTTTAGACTATTTACAATTCTATACTTTACTTTGCTAATTTTTTCTCTTGGCAAAGTAGTCGGCGAGCTGTTTTTTTAATTTTCGCGGATCGCTCTGTTTTCTATTAGTATTTGTAGTGTGCGAAAGCTTTGTTTGCTTCTGCCATTCTGTGGGTTTCTTCTCGTTTGCGAATCGCTCCACCTGTTTCGTTCGCCGCATCCATGATTTCGTTGGCTAGTTTTCCTGCCATAGTCCGACCGTTTCTCGATCGAGAAAATTGCACTAACCATCTCAATGCTAGAGTCGTTCCGCGAGAAGGTTTTACTTCCATTGGGACTTGATAAGTTGCTCCTCCTACTCGACGCGCTTTTACTTCTAGTAGGGGTGTGATGTTGCTTATCGCTTTTTCGAATGTTTCTAGGGGATCGTTGCCGGTTCTTTCTTCTATTGTTTTGAGGGCATCGTAAACTATTCTCGATGCGAGGGATTTTTTGCCACTTGACATGATCCTACGGACGGTCATGCTGATTAAATGACTGTTATATACTGGATCTGGAGGAATTGGACGTTGTTTTTTATTTTTACGACGAGACATTGCTTTTCTTTTTCCCTTTATCTGGATTTACAATAGGGATTATAAAAATTCACTTTACTTGCGTTTATTACCTTAGCAGTTTTTGTGGCTTCAATCTTAATCTACAGCCGAAAATTCCTCGACTTTTAATATCGAAGCGATCGCTGCTTTTGTCTGAGACGACGATCGAGAGCTTTGATTTTTTTCCTTTGAAACTAGAATAATTTTGCAGGTCAATCTGGGACGTGTTTTTTCAACCCCCAATCGTTCTATTCTGCTTTTTCTTGTCTATTTTTTTTAGCTCCACTCGATCGCAGGCTAATAAACGTTATTTATTGTTTTGGTCGCTTAGTTCCGTATTTGGATCTTCCTTGTCTGCGGTCTTTTACGCCGGTTGCGTCTAAAGTTCCTCTTAATATATGGTATCTAACTCCTGGCAAATCTTTAACCCTACCACCGCGAATTAAGACCACGGAGTGTTCTTGTAAATTGTGACCTATACCTGGAATGTAAGCAGTTACTTCAAAACCGGATGTCAATCTTACCCTGGCTACTTTGCGTAAAGCTGAGTTGGGTTTTTTTGGCGTAGTTGTATAAACTCTAGTACATACTCCTCGCCGTTGCGGACATTGTTTGAGTGCTGGAGATTTAGTTTTCTTTTTGGCTTTGTATCTTTCGCTGCGAATTAATTGCTCGATGGTGGGCATGGGTTTTTTTATCTATAAAATCGAGATCTATTTTTGACTTTTGTAAAATCGTTGACAAAAAACTATTATAATTTAGTACCGCTGTTAATGTCAATAGATTTATTAATAATTTTTGTTGCGGAAGTTGGGGCTGTGGTGATTTTTAAGTTTTTTCAATTTTAAAAGATTGGCCGCAACTACAAACAGAAGAAACATGAGGGTTGTCGAAGCGAAATCCTCCTCCCATCAAATCTTCTGCGTAATCTAGTTTCAAGTCTCTAAGATGAGGGTAACTGAGGTCGTCTATAACTAAGGATATATCGTTCATTTCGAAGAGACGATCGCCGGGTTTAATTGCTTTTGCTTCTTCTATTTCAAGACTGTAAATCGAACCCATACACCCACCTGTTTCGATCGTGATGCGAAATCTACTCGATGTCAGAGAACGAGTTTTTTGTAACCTTTTTATTTCTAAAGCAGCAGCAGCGGCGATCGTAATCATTGAGGGCTGATAGTCTTCTTAATTTAATTACTATTTTAAAATATGATAATTCTGCCTGGTTGGATCTGACAAACATTCCCCAGACAGAAATCTTAAGTTTTATTTAGCACACTCGATCTAAAAATAATTTTAGCTGCGGGCGTAATCATCTTGGAAACGAATAATATCATCTTCTCCGAGATATTCGCCGTTTTGGACTTCAATTATAACTAATTTGATTACTCCTGGGTTTTCAAGACGATGAGGGGTACATTGAGGTACGTAAGTAGATTGATTGGTGCCGATAATTTCTTCTTTTTCGCCGCAAACTATCTTAGCAGTACCAGAAACTACAATCCAGTGTTCGCTACGATGGTGGTGCATCTGCAAACTGAGACGATGTCCTGGGTTGACTTCTATTCTTTTAATTTTATATCCTGCCCCTTCTTCTAAGGTAGTAAAAGAACCCCAAGGACGTATTTCTGTGGCTGCTATGCCTAAAATTTGGGTTGACGGTTGTGTTGAAGTTGTGGCTGATTGTTCGATCGCGGCTCGAGATTGAACCATATTTTTTTCCCTCCCAAATAAATTGTAATAATCGGAACTAAATTGATGTTTGTTGGTGAAAACTCTTCTTTAGCTCAAAATAACAAATAATTTTGCTGCTGCAAATCAAAAAACGAATTAATTCAACGATCTACACTATTTTTTTACTGGATCGACATTTAAGTTAATGATAACTTTAAAATACTTTTCCTTTTGGTTTGATGGATTACTTTTTCAGGAAAACTCCGATACTATTGTGGACTCTAGCGACGGGAATTAAATCTGGATTAATTAATTGTCCTCCCAAATATAGAGAAGTGGAACTACCGCCATCGAGATTTAAAGCTTCAATTGCTCCTAATTGTTGTAATATTTTCGCGAGTTCGTTAAGAGTTGCACCTTTTTTGAGATCGGGTTTGCCAACTGCAACGAGGATTATTTTACCTTGTTTTGTAATGCCGATCGCGCTTCTAATTGCAGCTTGTTTGCCAAAAAAGTTACTAAATTTTTCTGCTTTGGAATCGAGAACTATTTGACTATTTTGTATTAACATCGGCCCCGCACCGATAATTTCTGAATAATTGCCAAATTCGTTGGGAAAGGTAGAAGTTGCTAGATAAATTTTCGTTCCTTCTTTAAGTTTTCGAGCAAGATTGTCTTCTTTTCTAAGAGTTAATATATAACCATTTTTAGGAATAGGAAATTTAGTTACCAGTGCTTTTCGTCCAGCTAATTTTCTAATAATTCGCTCCCCATCTACAATAATAATTGTTTCTCGATCGCTGAGGGGGGTATAAAATTCACCCCATTCTGGAGTATAGCGGGCTATTCCAGGTTGTAAATATGCACTATTAAGTAAGGTAATTGGCAGCCGATCGCCTGTGGTTGTAATTAAAGTTTCTTCTAGTCGCAAGCGGTCGATTTTGAAGTTATTTTCAGCGTCCCAAGCGATCGCTCCTCGGTTGAGTATCGGGCCGGATAACCACTTTCCTTGACTGCGAATTGCTCCTAGTGGTAATTCATTATTACGATTAAAAAAACCGCCATTGATTGCTGCTATTGCTTGATTTTCTTTGGCTGTTTTTACGACTCTTAAAGTTCCTTCGATCGCGTTTTTATTGCTGGCAATCGGTAAAATTTCAATTTCATCTTTTTGGGGGTCTATTTCTAGCCAAACTACGGGAAAAACGGGAATTTTATTTAATAATTTATTGCGAGATAAAAAAGAATTGTTGAGATCGACATATTGGGCTTGCCAGCGAATATTATTAGTCCATTGAATATCTTTTTCTCTCATTACATCGTGACGCAATTCTAAAACTATCCGATCGGGCTGAGTAAAAGTTGTAATTTTGAGACGTTTGTTTTCTGGTAAATTGAATTTAAATTTGGTTAGGTTTTCCGCTCTTTCTAAATCGAATAAATCTCTCTGTTTGACTGAAGTATTAGCGGCAATATTGAGGATCGCTTCTTTTTTGTTTTGAAAGACTTGCCAAAAAGCCGGCCGATCGAGAAGTAATATAATTTTTTCTCGATCTATTTTTCTTTCGGTACGAATATTTTTAATTTTGGCTGGGGGTGCATTAATAATTAAAGTTTTATCTTCAACCTGCAATTTCCAGCGATATTTTTTAGCTAAATCGCTAAGATCTAAATAACGATAAGGACTTTTAAAAACAGTCTCAGTCGTTTGGGATGAAAACCACTCGATCGGTTGTATCTTTGGATCGTCCGTACTTAATAACTCTAAACCCAAAAATCGCATCGCACCAGTATCGCTAATTCCAGTGTGTAAGTTATTATCTCGATACCACTGACTCCAAGCTACCGGAAATTTACGTCCGTTTACAGATATTTGCTCTCCAGTATGAATAAACTGCGATCGCTCTTGAGGTATAATGTTGCGAGCCTTTGCGAGCGAAATGGGATTTGAAGAGTAGATTATTATAAGCAATAAAGAGAGAAGAAAGCAAAAAATAAAAGATTTTTTTCTTTTTTGTGCTGGCAACTTAATATTAAATTTAGCTGCGAGATATGATAGAAGCGATCGACTCATTTTTAAAGATATTAAGTGATTTTTGTTTGTTAGTGAGGATGGATGCATAATAACAATACATTCTTTTGTAGAAATGTTTTGTATGGAAGCGAATATTTTTCGATCGAAATCGATCCCCAACTAAAACAAAACTCTCTTTAACCCGATTGCAATCGAAGGCTAAGCTTGAGTAGCCAATTATTTACTTGGGAAAGATTTAAAAAGCAAAATAAAGGTTAATTTGTTATCGCAAAAAAGAAAATATGCTTTATTTTTCCTGTTTTTTTTAACATTTACTAGGTTGAGAGATCGGCGGCAAATTGAAAGGAAGTTTTAGATAGCAAAAATTTGCCAAAAAAATTGCCATCCTAATTTTGAACAGATAATTGAGGAATGAAATAATGAAACGAGATAATGCTTTGTCACCAAACAGCAAACAAGATTTAATCTCACTAACACCAAAAAAGCCTTTTAGCGGTCAAAAATGGTTGGTAGAAGAAAGAGATGCTTGTGGGGTTGGTTTCATTGCTTATCAAGATAGCCGCAGCACCCACAGTTTAATAAAACAAGCACTAAAAGCTTTAGGATGTATGGAACATCGTGGCGGTTGTAGTGCCGATCGCGATTCTGGCGATGGGGCTGGTTTAATGACCGCAGTACCGACAAAATTGTTCCAATCTTGGTTTGCAGAAAATAATATTACTGTGCCCGATCGCGAAGGATGGGGCGTAGGTATGGTATTTTTACCACAAGATCCCCAAAAGGCTGCTAGTTGTCGCGATCGCATCGAGGAGATAGTTAAAGGGGAAAATTTGACGGTTTTGGGTTGGCGTAAAGTACCTGTCAAACCGGAAGTATTGGGCAGACAAGCAAGAGAAAATCAGCCCCAAATAGAACAAGTTATCGTTACTTCACCGGATAAGTTAACTGGCGATCGCTTGGAGAGAAAGTTATATATTGCGCGATCGCGGGTGGGTAAACTACTATCTGATGATTTCTATATTTGTTCTTTTTCTTGTCGGACGATCGTTTATAAAGGAATGGTGCGCTCGGAAATATTGGGTGAGTTTTACTTAGATTTACAAAACTTAGACTATCAAAGTGCTTTTGCAGTCTATCATCGTCGTTTTAGCACCAATACCATGCCTAAATGGCCTTTCGCTCATCCGATGCGTTTGTTGGCTCATAATGGGGAAATTAACACCCTTCTAGGTAATATTAACTGGATGAGTGCGAACGAAGCTAATCTGGAAGTTGAGGGTTGGACGAAGCAAGAATTAGAAGGTTTAACTCCGATCGTCAATCCTGATAATAGCGACTCTTACAATTTAGATAGCGCGATGGAGTTGTTAGTACGTACTGGAAGGAGTCCTTTAGAAGCCGCTACGATTTTAGTACCGGAAGCGTATCAAAATCAACCCGATCTGAAACAATATCCCGAAATTGTCGATTTTTACGAATACTATAGCGGTTTGCAAGAGGCTTGGGACGGGCCGGCTTTATTGGCGTTTAGCGATGGTAAAATAGTCGGAGCATCTCTCGATCGCAATGGTTTGCGTCCGGCTAGATATTGTATTACTAACGATGGTTATATTTTAGTATCGTCGGAAGCTGGTGTATTGGATATTCCCGAAAGCGATATCGTTGAGAAAGGAAGATTAGGCCCGGGTCAAACAATTGCTGTAGACTTTGGAACGGGAGAAATTCTCAAAAACTGGGAAATTAAAAAAAGAATTGCGAAAAGACTTCCTTACGGTGAATGGGTGCGATCGCAGCGTCAAGAAATTAGCAAACAGCCTTTTTCAGAAACGTTTGAGGAAACATCTTTATTAACCCACCAAACAGCTTTCGGTTATACTTCTGAAGATGTCGATATGATTATCACCGCTATGGCTCAAAATGGAAAAGAGCCTACTTTCTGTATGGGCGATGATATTCCTTTAGCGGTATTATCTGATAAGTCTAGATTGCTGTATGACTATTTTAAACAGCGTTTCGCTCAAGTAACGAACCCGCCGATCGATCCTTTACGGGAAAGTTTGGTAATGTCTCTACAGATGCAACTGGGTAAAAGAGGCAATTTATTAAATCCTACTCCAGAAAATGCTCGTTTACTGAAGTTGGAAAGCCCAGTATTGAACGATGCTGAGTTAGGAAGAATAAAAGAGTCCGATTTTAGCAGTGTAGAGTTATCTACCTTATATCAGATTTCGAGCGGCCCCGATGGATTACAAACTGCGATCGACGATCTCTGTAAAGCCGCAGAAAAAGCAGTAAAATCGGGAAGCGAAATTATAATCTTGAGCGATCGCGCGCCAAAAAATATCGACGAAGAATATACTTACATTCCCCCCCTTCTAGCAGTAGGTGCAGTTCACCACTATTTAATTAAAGCAGGTTTGCGATTGCAAGCTTCAATAGTTGTCGATACCGCTCAATGTTGGAGTACCCACCACTTTGCTTGTTTAATAGGCTATGGTGCTTCTGCTATTTGTCCTTATCTTGCGATCGCAACTGTAAAACAATGGTGGAACAGTCCTAAAATTCAAAAAGATCTCGAAAAAGGGAAAATAGAAAGTATTTCCCTAGACGATGCTTGTCAGCGTTACCGTAAAGCAGTCGAAGCAGGTTTGTTAAAAATACTCTCGAAAATGGGTATTTCTCTGTTATCTTCTTATCACGGGGCGCAAATTTTTGAAGCAGTTGGCTTGGGAATGGATCTAATCGATCTCGCTTTTGCTGGCACTACTTCCCGTTTGGGTGGTATTAATATTAAAGAGCTAGCTTCGGAAAATATTGCTTTCCATCAAAGATCTTTCCCCGAACTTAAAGCTAAAAAATTAGAAAACTACGGCTTTATTAATTTCATTCGTAAGGGTGAATACCATACCAATAACCCAGAAATGGCCAAAACTCTCCATAAAGCTGTCAGGGGAAATGGTAAAGGTTACGACCATTATCAAACTTACAAGCAATTTTTAGCAGATCGTCCCGCTACTACTTTAAGAGACTTATTAGATTTTAAGAGCGATCGCGCTTCAATTTCTCTAGATGAAGTAGAATCAGTAGAAGAGATCGTGAAGCGTTTCTGTACTGGGGGAATGTCTTTAGGTGCTTTATCTCGAGAAGCACACGAAACCCTGGCGATCGCCATGAATCGTTTGGGGGCTAAATCTAATTCCGGCGAAGGTGGCGAAGATCCGGCCAGATATGAAATAATTAACGATGTCGATAAAGATGGCCTTTCTGCTAGTTTCCCCCATCTTAAAGGTCTGCGTAAAGGCGATACTGCTAATTCTGCCATCAAACAAGTCGCTTCAGGTCGTTTTGGAGTAACTCCCGAATATTTAATGAGCGGCAAGCAAATTGAGATTAAAATGGCTCAAGGTGCTAAACCAGGAGAAGGCGGCCAACTACCCGGAAGAAAAGTATCTTCTTATATTGCTACTTTACGACGCAGCAAAGCAGGAGTAACTTTAATCTCTCCCCCACCCCACCACGATATTTACTCGATCGAAGATCTCGCTCAATTAATATTCGACCTCCATCAAATCAATCCCAAAGCTAAAGTTTCTGTTAAATTGGTTGCAGAAATTGGCATCGGTACGATCGCCGCAGGTGTAGCTAAAGGTAACGCCGATGTAATTCAAATTTCCGGTCACGATGGCGGTACTGGGGCATCTCCATTAAGTTCTATTAAGCACGCCGGACTTCCTTGGGAATTGGGCTTGACAGAAGTACACCGAGTATTGTATAAAAATCAGTTACGCGATCGCGTTATTTTAAGAGCAGATGGCGGCTTAAAAACTGGTTGGGATGTCATGATGGCTGCTTTATTAGGTGCAGAACAATACGGTTTCGGATCGATCGCGATGATCGCCGAAGGATGTTGGATGGCAAGAATCTGTCATACAAATAATTGTCCCGCAGGAGTGACAACACAGCAAGAAAAATTGCGGAAACGTTTTAAAGGAATGCCCGAACACGTCGTTAACTTCTTCTATTTTGTCGCCCAAGAAATACGCAGTTTGCTAGCAAAACTAGGATATCGCAGTTTAAATGAAGTTATCGGACGCAGCGATCTATTAATTCCCAGAAAAGACGCAAAATTAACCAAAACCGAAGCATTAAATTTAGATTGCTTGATCGAACTTCCCGATGTAAAATCCGATCGCACCTGGTTAAACCACGAAGAAGTTCACAGTAACGGAGAAGTATTAGACGATCGCTTGCTAGAAGACTTAGCAATACAAAGGGCAATAAGCGATCGCGGTGTAGTTAAAAAAGACCTGAAAATAATAAACACCGATCGCGCAGTAGGAGCAAGAATATCCGGGGCGATCGCTTCTCAATATGGCAACAATGGTTTTGAAGGAGAAATAACCCTTAACTTTAAAGGATCGGCAGGTCAAAGTTTTGGCGCGTTTAACCTCAACGGCATGAAAATGATTCTCTCAGGAGAAGCAAACGATTATGTCGGTAAAGGTATGAATGGAGGAGAAATTATTATTTCACCTTCTAAAGATGCTACTTTCGATCCTTCCGAAAATGCTATTATTGGCAATACTTGCCTCTACGGTGCGACTGGCGGCTATTTATTCGTAAATGGAAGGGCTGGTGAAAGATTTGGAGTACGTAACTCTAAAGGTCAAGCTGTAGTAGAAGGTACTGGCGACCACTGTTGCGAATATATGACTGGTGGAGTAATAGTAGTATTAGGTACTGTCGGCAGAAATGTTGGTGCTGGTATGACTGGTGGTTTAGGTTATTTCTTAGACGAAGACGGATCTTTTCCCGAGAAAGTAAACCCAGAAATTGTTAAAATTCAACGCATAAATTCCGAAAAAGGCGCAGAACAATTGAAAAACTTGATTTCTGCCCATTTCGATCGCACTAACAGCCAAAAAGCTAAGACTATTTTAGATAATTGGGATTCTTACGTCAGTAAATTCTGGCAAGTAGTACCACCATCCGAAGAAAACAGTCTAGAAGTTAATTCTAATGCTGTTGTAGAAGAGTCTAAGTCTTTGACTCCTGTTAGTAAGTAGATTCTGTTTTAAAAATATGATACTAATGTCCTCCTTTGTGGGGACTATTTTTTTTGTATTCTTTGGAAAGATACAGGGCTATTTCATTCTAAAAAGTGCCAAAATATGCTCTAAATCAAATTGACATT